>CAZTAR010000039.1:0-17950 GCA_964611695.1 uncultured Planctomycetaceae bacterium
TCGCACAGATCGCAGCCCTTTTCTACCCCCACCTGGTGAGAAATGCGGGCTAGCGTCGGGTCTGGACAGCTTGCCCGGGCTGACAGACAATAGCCCAAAGCGGCAACGAATGTGAGCAACGGGGACCGAACACGCCCAACCTGGATGTGCGCAATACTCTGAGCGCAACGGGCGCGAAACGGTGCGGAAGGATGCGAGTCCGTGCGATGGCGGCTCCAAGGCAAGCGACATCGATAACGCTACGCCGAAATCGAACGAAGCCCGCAAACTACTGTCAATAAAGGGTACAAGCGAAGCGGTGCCACTGAATGCGGTACCGTGCAAACAAGACCGGAGAGGGGGGATTCTCCGCCCTTCCCGTGCAATGGCCTTTCAGGAAGTGCTTTCGTCAATGCACAACGCCATTTCTCGCAGCGAGTTACGCTCCCGTTGCGCTTCCAACGCAGATTAAAGCACAACGCTTCGAATCGCGCAAGTGCCGTTTTTGATGTGCACAAAACGTGCACAAATCCAAGTTGCAAGAGTCTCCATTCATGCCTTGGTATGAGGAGGTGTCTCCAACTTGGATATACGGTGCTGGTTCGTCTGATCGCCGCGGGCAATACCCTGAGGTCAACTTGGCAACTCCGGGGCGCACATACCAAAACCATCTCTGACCATGGAGCTGCGGATATGCTCTCTCAATGCTCAACAGCATGGGCGAGGAACCGCCCGCTACGACCTGTCGGTCAGTTGATATCGCGGCACTTGGCTCATAAAGGACCGTTGACGAGGACCGCGGGAACAACGTGGCTAGCAGCGCTGCAGACAACATGATTGCATGAGCGTGTTGTAGTCCTCTGTGCGGTTGAACCTCTCCAGGTGCTGAACGAGTGTATCGTCACCGGGCCTGATGAACGAACCGCCCTCGGCGGCCAAGCCTTCATCGGACAGGCCGACGAAGATCGAGACGTTCTTCCCCCTCCCGTGCATGACTGCCCGCGCGACATCAAGCAGCTTCGGCGGTGTGTAGTCGCCGGCGCGGAAGGCCGTCTCCATCGGCGTGCCGCGGGCGACGAAGGTCGGGTTCAGGTGCATATTGATGGCGACGCCGTACTCGCCGGCCAGCCCGCTCAGATAGTCGATTCCCTGCTCGACGTCGTGGACAGCCTGTTCGTCGCTCATGCCGACGGTGGGCTTTTGCATGAAGTAGCACTTGAGGCGGAAACGGGGCCGGGAGATGTTCCGAACAAGTCTCTCAAACGCTCCCAAGTTCAGGCCCTTCAGGATGCCCTCGTTTCGAATCCGGTCATCGAACGCTTCGAAGCCTATCGCCAGTTCGATCTCGGCCGGTTCCTCTCGCTCCTTGATGGCACGAGACAGGAACTCCAACTCGGCCAGATCTACGTATTCGACGCGCGTCTCGAGGCTCAGGACCTTCATCCGCGGCAGGTACAGGTTCAGTTGAACGACAAGGTACATCAGCGCGGTCGACGAGAACGTTTCCTCATCAAGGACCGAGCCGTTGTTGCTCACAATCACCTTGGTGATGTCGTTCCGACGCGACTGCACTGCCGGCTCGCCGAGCAGGGCGTCAACCTGCTGGATGATCGAGCGCCACGCCACATGCCGGCAGGATGACACCGACGGCAGGTTGCAGCCGGCACACATCTACCAACGACACGCCTGCGTATAGAAGACGGTGAACAGGATCAGGCCTTCATGCGATTCCTGGAACCACCAGTCGGCGGGGCGATCGGCTTCATGCGCTTCGTCGAAGGAATAGGTCTTGCCCGCCCGGCCGGTGGCCTCGACAATCTGCGATTCCACGCTGCCGGGCGTGTCTCGGCCGTCCGCGATCGTTGTCATCACACGCCCTCCCGCTCCAGTTGCTCGATCTCCTCCCGCCAGGCCTTGCGATCGGTATCGGTGACGTTGGGGTCGGGCAGCAGGCTTCGCCGTGTGCAGTTGAGCATCGCCTGCAACGCCTGGTAGCGCCGCGTCCTGCCGATGTCCGGCGAAAGGATGTCGGACGCCACCTCAATGATCCGGTCCACCGGCAACTTTCCCACGACGGCCTTGGCGATCAACTCCGACCGCAACGACGCGAAGCTGGCGGGGGAATAGCCCTCCGTCGCAGCCTGTAGTGCGCGGAGGTCTTTTTCGCCCAATTCGCTGTCACAGACAGGCTCGACCACCCATCGCAGAAACGCCTCCCGGTCCTCGCCTTCGGGGTCGAGAATGGGAATGATCAGGTCTCCCGTGCGGCCCGGGCGTCGAATGTCGGGCGACAGCATTTCGATTCGGGCCGTCATCAGGAGCCAGATCACGCGCCCACGGAGCGTCGGATCCGACATCATTGCCTGAATCTTGCCCGTCAGGCGCCGCTCGGTGGCGTGGACATCCGCGCCCACGCGTCCGAACTGTGTATCCGCCTCGTCGACGAAGATCAGCACCTTAAACAGTGCATCGAGGACCCGCCGGAGCCGTTCGAGAATCACATCGGTCTGGCCGAACCACTGGCTACGGATGTTCTTCAGAACGAGCACGACCATGTCGAGTTCGGCGGCCACGGCCTCGAACAGAAACGTCTTGCCGCTGCCGATGGGTCCGGCCACCGCCGCGCCCGGAAGCGTGTCAGGTCCCGTCGATTGAAATCTAGGAATCAACTCGTCCCGCAGGAATTTCTTGATGTTGGTGAAGCCCACGACGTCATCCAGCGAGTGCTTCGGCTTCTTGAATTCGACGATGTCCTCGCCGAGTTGGCTCTTGATGTACTCCTCCACCTTGACGACCACGTCGACGGATGTGAGCGTCTGGTTCTCATGCGAGGCGCCTTTGAGGAGTTGCCGCAAGGCGTGGATTGACAGGCCCGCCGTCAACCGAGCGAGATCATCATGCGAGCCCTCGAAGCGAATGCCCCTGCCGCGCGTCTGACCCTTGTTGAACCAGGAGATGAAGTGACGTCGAACCGGCCTGGCGCTCGAATCAACGGGGACTTCGAGCACCTGAGACAATTGGGCGATGTGCCGGTTGAGCATGCTGCGAGACTCGGCCAGTAGGATGACGGCGTCGTCGTTGTCCATGAAGCCCGGATCGGAAAACCAGTCGTGGCAGATGGCGACACGATGGCGGTCCCTGTCACTCATGTGCGTGATGTCGGCCTGCGGAATGAGCATGTCGGCGCCCTCGACGAGCAGGATCAGGCTCTCCGCCAACAGGGGCTTTCCTCCCAACACGGTGCGGGACGCCAAACACATCTGCCGCATCAACTCAAGCGCCATCGTCGGCTTGCCGATTGCCCGCCGCATGTTGGCGTCGAACTCGCCGCTCATGACGGACAGTTCCGCCTGGACCCTGCCCGCTTGCAGCATCTCCTTGATGGCCAACTGGTTCGCATCCAGACCGGTGCGGAGCTTCAGCCAGGCATCTCGAATCTTCTCGCAGTCCTTTTCATGCAGGAATCGGATGGGACCGTTCAATTCATAGACGGCCAGGATGCGGTTCTGCAGATCCCAGTGGGTCGTCAGGTATTGCACCAGCGGCACATATGCTCCGTCGTCCGCCGAGTCGTCTGATGATTCACCGGCAAGAAAGAACAGGTCATGGATCGCGCCCGTCAGCACGAGTGTGCGAGCCTGACCCGAGTTCAGAATCCGCCCGGCCTGTCGAAGAAACTCGTATTGCGGCACAGACATGGTGTCTCACTCTCATCGTGGTGCTTCAGCGGCACAAGCCTTCCCGTAGCGACGAAACTCCTCGCGATCCTGCAAATATTCCGGTTCGAACACGGCCTTGCGAATCCGATCACGCTGCCGGGCAAACACCTCGAAGTCTCGGGGCGCGTCGGGGTCGTAGACGGGCGCGGCCTCGTCATAGACGACGGTTGCCCCCGGACACGTAGCGTGTCCCTTTTCCGCCCAATTCCAATACTGCGACAGGCCGATGACGCGGTCACCGACGTAGATGGCCTCGTTCAATTCGTGCGTGACAATCAGGACCGTGTGCGGCGACGGCTTGCCGGCTTCCTTGGCTGCGCGGTTTTCCACGTGGAGTCGAAGCAGCATCCGTTGCAGCTCCTCGCGCATCGCCTCATCCAGCGCGCCGAACGGCTCATCGAGCAACAGGATCTGCGGCTTCATGATCAACGCCTGCGCGACGGCCACCCGTTGACACATTCCGCCCGACATCTCGTGCGGATACAGGTTCATGGCGTGCTCGAGCCCGACCGTCTCCAGAAACGCCGCCGCCGCGTCGAGGTGGCGCCTTCTCAGCCGCCGCCACTGCGAGAACCGGAACAGTCGGGACGGGATGCCGGTCTCGTCCAGCATCAGGCCGATGGCGACGTTTTCCCGCGCGGTCAGGAACGGGAACAGCGAATAGCGTTGATAGACGATCCCACGATCTCGGCCCGGATGTCGCACCTCGTAGGGCGGCTTCCCGTGCGCGCGCATCTGAATGCGGCCTTGTCGGGGCGGGTGCGTTCCGACGATCGCGCGCAGAAGCGTCGACTTTCCGCAGCCGCTCGGGCCGACAATGGCGACGATATTGCCCCGCGCGACGCGCACATCGACATCGAACAGCACCTTCGCACTGCCGAACCAGTGATGGACCTTGTCGCAGTGGACGATGATCTCGGACATAGCGCTCACTGCTTGACGGGGTTGAACCAGGGACACAGGAGCCGCTGGAGTTTCCTCAGAATGTAGTCCATGCCAAATCCGAACGCCGCGAGCAAGGCCAGATAGAAATAGACCACGCTCATATCCAGTTTCTTCTGCTGCAAGCGAATGCGGAATCCGAAACCGGCGTCGCCGACGAGCATCTCAGCCGCGATCAAGTATACCATCGCCGGGCCGATTTGCAGCCGGACCGCGTCGATGAGCTTCGGCAGGATATGACGGACGATCACGTTCCAGATCACCTCGACGTGTGACGCCCCGAGTGTGTACGCCTTGTTGAGTATTTCGTCAGGTACGTCGCGCGCGGCCAGGTGGACCGACAGGGCCATGGACGGCAGCACGCCGAACGTGACCATCGCGATGTACATCTCCGTGTCTGTCCCCACCATGACGAAGAACACGGCCAGCGCGGCCGTGCCGGGTATCTTCGCGAACAGCGTCAACGGCGGAGACAAGACCGCTTCCACCCAGGGGAAACATCCCATCAACAGGCCGAGGATGACGGCGCCCCCAACGCCCAGAAACATGCCGGCGAACAGCCTATAGCCTGTCGCCACGGCATCCACGGAAAGCCATCGTTCTTCTGTTCGCTTGCCGAGTGCCAGCGAGCGGGCGACGCCGTCCTTGAACTGGCTCCAGGAGGGTATGGTCGTGTCGTCGGGGTTTTCCTCCTTCATGCGGTCCGACAGCCACGCGTAACCCAGCAGCAGCACGACGATGGAGGCGATTCCCAGCCCAAACCGCCAGCGCTTGTTGATCGGTCGTCGAATCATCGTCGCCGTGTTACTCCGCTTCTGACGACCATTCAGTTCGATTCGCAGTCCGTCGAATGAGACTGGGTTCCCCGTCCTTTGCGGAGCAAAGGTCGGGACTCCACTACACGGCAGCCCCCCCCTTTCTTTCAGAAAGGATGGGGCACCCAACCTGTACAGTCAATCGTTAACTGCTCTAAACGCTACTTCTTCTCACGGACCTTCTGGATGTAGCTCGGGTCGAACCGCAGATTCACGTCCTTGTCTTTCTTGTCGCCGAATCCGACCTTCGGCTTCTTCGGCACGATCTCCTTGTCTGCACAGAAGGCGACGACTTTCTGCATGATCTCGTGGAGCCTCTTCGACTTGAACAGCTCCGAGCCCTTGTCGGGCGTGTCGTAGAACTTCGTCTGCTGGACGACCTTGCGCATGGATTGCAGGTCGAGGTTCGAAAACTTCTCGCCCAAGGCGATCAAGGCCTCGTCCCGCGTGTCCTTGGCTGCCAGCAACTTGTTGAGTTCATAAAACGCATCGATGACCGCACAGGCGAACGCCTCGCCGCCCTTCTTGTCGAGCACCTCCTGCGAAATCACCACCATATCGATGATCTCGCCGGGGATCGATGTCGAGTCAAACAAGACTCGCGTATCTTTGCGCCGGTTTAGCGTCTCCAGAACGAACGGATTCCACACGACGATCGCATCGAAGCCGTCCTGCTTCTGCTGCATCGCCACCGCCGCCGCGCCGGGGTCCATGTTGACGAACTTGTACTCGGCCGGTTTCTCGCCGAGCTCCTCCAGATTCCGCACGAAGCAATACTCCGACACCGTCTGGGCGAGGCCGTAGACCTTCTTACCCTTGAGTTGCTTCACGTCGGTGACGGCTTTGGTCACGATGCAGGCGTCCGCGCCGTAACTCGTCGAAGTCGGCAGGATCGCCACAGACGGTCGCGACAGGCTCGGATTCAGCACGTCCATGTTCGTGATGCAAACGGCATCCGTCTGCCCGGAGCCGTACATCACGAGACACGGATCATAGTCCGCCTGCTTGAGGACGATGTCCACGCCCCATTTCTTCTCGATCTTACCAAGCTCGCCCTTCTTCCCGTTGATGATCTTGAACTCGTCGGCGACCCCGAACGCGCTCCACGACGGATACTCGCTCCACGCCAGGCTGAACGACGGGGCATCGTCCCCGGCCAAGGCCGGCGTCGCGGCTATGGCCAGACACCACATCCCAACCACACACGCTGTCGTCACAATCGCTTTCATCGCATGCTCCTTCTCTCTTTACGTGATATTCTCGGTGACCAGCGGTGCTACGCGCCACCGGGCACGTAACGCCGCCCCCCCGTGGCCGACCTGGACCGCGTGGGGACCTTCTCTCATTGATGCGTCGGCCACGGGCCACGGGGGGCCGACGCTACTCCGGTAGTGGCGTGTCGGCATCCTTCTCTGGGCCCTCGCGCCCCGCCGTCTCTTCCTCCTCCGCCAGGCCCACGAGCGCGGCGAATTCATCCTGTGATTCGTGCGTCCGGGCGTAGTCGAGGAATTCGGCCTCCTGGGCGCGCGTGTCGGTGCCGGCAAGCTCCTTCGATATTTGAGCCTCGGCCTTGACCTCCATGCGCAAGTCGCGCATCCGGGCCAGCTCGACGCTCGACCGGTCCTCGCTGAGGCCCGTCAACAGGTCGGCGACGTCCTTTTCCTCCTTCGCCGTGATCATGTCGGCGACGGTGTCGGCGGCCTCCTCCTTGACCTTCTCGATCTCACGCAGCAGGTGCTGCAACTGCACCTTGTGTTCGCCGATGCGCGCGGTGCCGTCCTCGATCTCGCTCTCCAGCTCCGAGATCCGCGCCTGCTTTTCCGCCAGCGTGGTGCGGAAATCCTGGAACGCGCTCTGGCACCGGATGTAGTCCTCGTCGTGTTGAATCTCCTCCAGCGACTTGCCGGCGGCTTGAAGCTCGGCGACGCGCTGTTTGGCCTTGGCCAACGCGCCGGTCTTGAGTCGTTCCAGCTTCTGAATGTCGCTGGTGAGGTTCTCTACGTTCTGGACCTTCTTCTCCTTCTGGGCAATCAACGTCGCGACCGCCTCCTTGTACTGGTTCACCCGCGCCCTCTTGTCGCGTACGATGTGGTCAAAGGTGGCCCGCACGACGTGCGGGTTCGTGTCCAGCACTTTCCTCGCGGCATCGAGCCGGCCGGTCACCAGGTAGCCGAGTGCCCTGAAGTATCGCCAAATCGCTCCGAACATATCCTTGTCTCCTGTTGGAATCCGCGTGGGCCGAGTTTGTTCGTTACTCGAACTCCGCGGACTGCTGTTGCCAGGATTGCATTTTCTCTTCGACCTTCTTCGCGACCGCCATGCTTGCGTCCAGTTCAGTGCGAATCCGTGCCAATCCGGTTTCCGAATCGCCGTCCGCCCCCAGTGCCTGGATGCCGACCAGGATGCGGCTGAGCTGTTCCGTACTCTTCTGCACGTCGCGTACGATTTCTTCTCGTCTCGCCAGGATGGGTTTCCTTGCCGCCGGTGTCCGCAAGGACCGGGCCGTGTCGTATAGTTCCAGCGACGTCTCCAGCGACTTCACACAGCCCTCGAACAGGTCCTGTACGCCGGTCACAATGTCGAACGCAGACGTCGCGTTGAGGTTCACCATCCACGCACCGCCTCCGCGAAACGCCTTCTCAAAGGCGCGCAGGTCGCGAAGGGTCGATTCCGTCCGAGGATCATGATCCACCGACAACCGGCGGTCGAGATCGTCAAGGCGTCTCTCCTGGTCCGCCACAACCTCTTGCTGTAGTTCTTTGGCGGCCTTCTGCGTTCGCCGCTCGCTACCAAGCAGCAACCGCGTAACGAACGTGCCGGCCGACGCCAAAACGCAAGCGACACCACCAAACAGCATCATCCCGGCGTTCTTGCTGAAGGCCAGTGCGCCGGCCAGCAGCGTCGCACCGAGCAACAGCGGCACGAGCGTGATCGGGCTTGACAGCAGCCCGAGCCGGACTCTCTTGCGTAGCTTGTTCTCATCCAACATCGTTCGGGCGGCATCATAACAAACCCGGACTAATATGGCACCTGGCCGACCACGAAGGAGACCGACTGTGCCTCACCGCCGGGTCCCGGCAAGGTCAGCGCCTTGGACCGGATGCGATGCTCGTGTATCCCGGCTTCCCGGAGGATGGCAATCACTGCCGCCGCCCGTTGCTCGGCCAGCCTAAGATTCGCCTCCGGATCACCCACGGCCCTCGCGCGGCCAACCACGGTCAGGTAGTAATGCGGCCACGCCTCGAGCCGTCGGGCCAACTCCGCCAGCTCCCGCTGGCTCTGGATGTTGATTCTCGCCGTTCCGCGGGCGAAGCTGATCGGCCTCGTGCGCATTTCACCGACCTCGGCCAGTCCTTCCCACTGGGCATCACTCAAGGCCGGCAGCGGGGTGGCTCCCCGGACCGCATCGAGGTCGTAAGCCCCGGCGCCGACGCCGGGCATGACATTCAGCTTCCTGGCCGGGTGGAAGTCGGCCGCCTGTAGTTCTTTCAGGATCCGATCGTAGAACAGCGTGTGAGCGCCGCCTTCGACCGGATCGCGCTCCAGAGCGCCCGTTTGCAGCAAGACGTTCGTTATGTTCAGGATGATGTCTTCGATGTGCGGCAAACCCCAGGCGGTATCGGCGGACAACAACCCGAAATGGGCGTAGTTCTCCAGTGTGTTCTTCCACAGAATCCCGTCGACCAACCGAGCCGCCCTATCACGATGGAGCGTTTCGCCGCCTGTCTTCTCGGCGTCCTCCATGACGAGGCGCGTCATCCCGTCCGGCGCTGCTCCGCACGAGTACGCCGCTCGGAGGTATGATTCCAGAACGATCTTCACCAGATCCGGGTGATCTCGCAAGAACGAACGCTCGGCAACGAGCACATCGACGATGTAGCCCTCCAGCCGCGAGCTGTCCAGCAACACCATCGCCCCCGCCTCGCCGAGCGCCTTCGAGACGTACGGCTCCCACAGCACGTACGCCTGTCGGGCCGTCTTGTCCGCCGCGCGGAACTTCTTGTATACCGCTTCGGCCCCGTCCGCTTCCACCAGCCACTTTTCCGACAAGTGCGGCAGATTGAAATGGGCGATCACCGTCCGAGCCAGGAATTCGCTCGGCGAATTCGGCGTCAAGACGATCCGGGCATCGCCATGGTTCAGATCCGTGACCTGCTTCACGCCCTGCTCGTAGGTCACGATCGCATCGGCGCCTCTCGTCTCGTCAATGATCAGCACGATCGAACCGGGAAACTCGCCGATCACCGCGCCGGCGGCAATATACGAATCGACCGTAAACACGGCCATCTGCACGTCTCGATCGCGCATAGCTTTGACGCGCCGGACATAGTCCGCACCGTCATCCTCGATCGAGAGCTTGATGCCATGGTCTTGAAGCCCGGTGTTGAACGCGTCGGAGCGGAGAATCGAATAACCCGAAAACGAGTCCATCGCGACAGTGATGTGATGCTCGTAACGGCTCCCCGAGCCGGTTTCACCGGCCAGCTTCTTATTCGAAGCCGGCTTCAAGAAGTACCGATAGGCCAGCGCGAGCCCGGCGATGATGACGATCCACACCACCGCCAGCACGAGAACGGTCTTTGCACGACGCTCCTTCATCAGGTGCGGCTCCTGATTCGCCAGACAACCAGTCCGACCGTGATGATCGCTATTACGCACACGGTCGCCACGAATCCGACGATCCCCGGCGCGCTCGAGTCAATCTCCGACAACGGCGGAGGAACCTTGGTCTTCGAAGCCGGTGGCACAGTCCTCGGGACGCCGGCGTTGGCCCGCACTGGGACCGGCGGCGGTTCACCGATCTCATGGTTCCCCGAGACGGCCAAGGACTGCACCATGGCCCGGGCAACCTCGGGTGGCAACGGAGCGAGGATCTCAAACGCGTTTTCGCCCGTCGCGTCGCTCGTGTCCGCAGCGGATACTTCGGCCATGACGGCGGCGATGGCCTTCGTCAAGGATGCCGGATCGTCGGCACGACGATAGGAGTGGACCTTCGTCGCCAGCGTATGGTCCTTCTTCATCCTGACGCCGATCACGTCGATCGTGATGCCGCGCGCCATGGCTTCAGCGGCGTGGCGATCCACCAACAGTTCGTCTCGGGCTTCACCGTCCGTCACGATCAGCAACCGGTAACTCCCGTAGCCGAACTGCCCGGCCCGCTGCTGAAGAAGGCGATCCGCGCCTTTTTTCATGTACTCGCCCAGTGGCGTGCCGCCACCCGGTTGAATGGAGTCGATGGCCGCCTTGAGCTTCTGCGGATCCTGCGGCCCCAGCGGATAGAGCCAGTCCTGGTTCGTGCTGTTGCTGAAGACGAGCAATCCCACGTGCGTTGTCGCCGGCAATTGCGACAGAACCGAGTGCAACGCCTCTTTCGCCGCCCTCATCTTCGTCATGCCGTGCAAATCCATCGGTTCCTTCATGGACCCGGAGCCGTCCAGCACGATCACCACGTTGTCGCTGTATACCTCCTGGCCTTCGACGGCGACCTGAGTCGCAGCCAGTATCGGGAGTCCGACGAGCACAAGACGTAACGCAGGTATCATCATTCTGGCCTCCCTAGCGATCGCCGGTTGCAGCCTCGCGCCCGGGCGTTTCAGGGTGCGGCGCCTTTTAGACTTTCGATTTTCAGCTTACAGCGTTCGACTTTCGGCTTTCGACTTCTGCCTTCGGCGCTAGTAGTCAAAGTCCGACGGACTGGCGGCCTCGGCCGTGATCCGGAGCAGTCGAAACTCCACGCGCATGTTCTGCTTCGCCTCGTCGGCGTTGCGCGGTTTCGCGATGAACGGCTCGCGGATGCCCGCGCCGACCGGCTGTACCTGCGTCGCATCCAAAGACAGACCTCTGTCTTTCGCGTAGGCGATCACGGAATCCCGGACGGCCTCCGCTCGACGGCGCGACAGATTCAGTGCCGCCTGCATGGTGGCCCGGGGATTGTGCTCACTCACGCCGTCAAACTGACCCGACTCGATCAGCCGTTGAATCTCGGTAGTGGCGTCCAGGCTCAGCGGTTGCCCATTGAGCGAGTATTGGTAGTTGCCGCTGCTGCCGGTTCGCTTCAGGATTCCCTTCTTCATGCCCGCACG
Organism: uncultured Planctomycetaceae bacterium; assembly: GCA_964611695.1. Lineage (GTDB taxonomy): Bacteria > Planctomycetota > Phycisphaerae > UBA1845 > UTPLA1 > CAZTAR01. The sequence goes on from CAZTAR010000039.1 coordinate 11,539, forward strand.
CACGAGTTCGAACAGCGTCTTGGTCGGATCCGAGTGTCCGCGGATGGCGACCACCGCGTTGCCGTACTTGCTCGCCATCTCGACGACGCGCTGATACTCGACACCGTACTGCTCCGCACTGAAGGTGCTTTGGTTCGCCTCAAAGTTGATCGTGAAGGCGACGATGGTCCGATCGTCCAGGGCGCCGCCCGCGCTGAGCTGCTCTATTTCCTCGATCACGGCCTCGGCCCGATACCGGCCTTCCTTGCGCTCGACATCGGTGATGGCCAGGTAGTCGATGAACGCGGGCGATCGGTAGTCCAGCCCCGACGGAAACAGGCCCGCCCGGACCTTGGCGTATCCCCGTGACGTGGCCAGGTCTAGCGCTGCCTTCTCGAACGCCTTGAAGCCGTTGAGGTTCTTCTCATCCTCGAAGAACACGACATTGCCCGGATAGCCCACAAAGGTGCAGTCGGAAACCAGTCCGTGGGCGTCCTCCTCGAGCGTGGGGATGACCTCCTTGCCATAGATGTCCTGCGCCATCTGGAGCAGCTTTATATACGCGGGCGAGCCCTTCGACTCATACGCCTTCTTAAGCGTGACCACTTCTTCACACGCCTTGAAGTAACCCGCGACAAACTTGACGACCGTCTCCTTGTGCGCGTCGTAGAAGTCCTTGCGGCAGACATACACGTCCGCGATCGACCGGGACAATTCGGCCGTGGAGACCAGCACGCGAGCCCCCTTGACCGTCCCTTCCGCCCCGCTGCCGGTGTTCTGGAGTCCGCCGCTCAGCCCGATCATGTCGGGCGTGATGACCAGACACGCGTCGAAGGACGCATCCTTTCTGAACATCTCCGCCGGGCTCTTCGGCGTGCCCGTCAGGTCTTCCGTCCAGACGACCTTGATGTCGTCCCAGTCGAGCCGCCCGGTCCTGAGGATGTCATCCAGCAGGCCGACGTGCGGTCCGCCCCGCTGGAGCACGACCTTTTTTCCCTTCAGATCCGTGACGCTCTTCACGCCCGGCCGGACGACCATATGATCGCCCGCCGACCAGGTCATCTGCATGATGACCACGCCCTTGGTCCGCGGATCTTGCGCGATGACCTCCGACGCCAGCCCGATCATCCGAAAGGTGCCACGCAAGAACGTGCTCTTGCCCGACATGTAATCCCGCACCTGTTTCGGGAAATCGTCGCCGGGAACAAGTTTGAGATTCAAGCCCTGCCTCTGAAAGATGGTGTCCTGCTTCGTGCTCAGCCCACCATTGGCATGAAACGTGGCCAGGTCGCCGCCCCATGTGATGAACGGCACTTGCAGCGGCGAAGTCCCCTTGACCTCGCCGACCTTCACATCGCCGACCACCTTCGCAAACGGCTCCTCGCCGGGCGACGGTGACACGAAAGCAACGGCCGCCACCGCCGCGGTCATCAACGACGTGAGGATATTCACCCGCATCGGTCTCATCATCGAACTCCTTCCTTCGGAACAAGGGCGAACTCATTACGGCCGACCGGCTTGAGTCGCAAACGACACAGACCCGTCGACTCGAGAGCTTACTTCGGTCTGCTCCTAGTAATTGTACCCGCGCCGCCTAACCTCGCAATTCCAAACAATAGGCTCTTTTCTAACGAGCTTCTCAGCAATAGGCCGCCGGCGCAGGCCGCCGAGTGAGGGGCGATGTTGCCGACGACACAACCCGCTTCCAGTGAGCAAGAGTCAGTGATGACTCAGACCTCCGACAACCGAGCCCCCGTCGATGGTGAGCTCAAGGACAAGCTCGGCGCCACAGCAGAGAAGGATGCCACTGGGCCGGCATCATTGTGGCCCAAGTAGCCTGCACTGAGTGTTTCCGATTTGCTCTGCGGCAATTCGGTGTGATGATTTGAAGCGTCAGGTCGGGTTGCACGGCGAAGTCATTCAAGAGGTTGTCCAGGTATTGTCGGAAGCCCCGAAGGCTCTTGAACAGCACATTAACCAAGCGTGAACGCTTCGGGTGTCGCCACAGAATCTCCATGAAGTTGAGGTCCGGACTGTATTGCGGCGGTCAGACAACCTCAACATGTTCTTTGACATCTTGGAGGTCGTGAGGAACGGCCCTGGCGTGATGCGGCTTGCCTTGGTCCATCACCAGGATGATTCTCCGTCCTGTGCGTCGAGCGCACCGTACAAGCTTCCGCAACAGGATGCGGAACCCCCAAGCCGTTTCTCGAGGTTAGGTGTGGTAGTGCAGTGATCCGTGGCCATAACGCCAAGCCCCGAAGGCCGTCATTCTCCTGTTGCGACCGGGACTGCGGACTCGCATCTATCGGCGACGAGGCATCCAGGCCTGCGTCAGATGAGGATGCCGGTGGAAGTCAGATTCGTCCTCATACCAGAGTTCGTAATGGGCATCTGGGCCCCAAGCCCCTTTTTCAGGCGGGCCAGCCCGGGCTGCGTGCGGCGAAAGGCCTTCTCGTCCCGCTTGCCCTTGAGGGCATGTTTCGGACGACGATAGACAAAACCCTCGGCGCGAATCAGTTGCCGGAGACGGGTCTCGCTAAGGCTGACGCCGGTCATTCTCTTCTGATGCGTGCCAAGTCGAGCCACGCTCCAAACGGTGAAGACGTAACCGCAGGCCAATGGCCCGACGCAAAGGGCCCGTCGTAGCTCTCGCCGATAGCTCGCCGTGATGGTCAGCGGTCGCCCGGAACGAGGCCGATCCTTCAAGGACGCCATTCCTGGATCTATGAACAGGGCGGTGTGGCGTAGCGCAGCGACGTCCAGAGTTTGCTTGTCAGTATAACGCTGTGCGCGGCCGCGGCGGAACCACATCGATCGCGCCAAAGGCACCAGAAACCATGGAGTCGCCTCCTTGTTGGCGAGTTGTTTCCGTCAGCACGGCGATACCCACAAACTGGCTTGGTGCATGAACGCCCAGGCGCCAACGAGGAACGATCACAGATGCTACCCCGATCTGCATCTGAGCCCCCGGGGGGGTAGGCGATGGTAGGCTCACTCGGCTGGATGACTGCCAGCCTGAGAGCTGGACGTCATCGGTCCGGCGGAGGGCAGAAACGATCCCTTGACGGCGGATGCGGCTTCTCCTGATGATAGGGGTCGGCTAACCGTGGCCGGTTTCAGTAGATTCCCTCACCCGATCCGCGAAACGCCGGAATCGTCATGTCTCGAATCCAGTCCTCCATAGTCTGCGCTAGGGAGACCACGTCGTTGATCATGATGGCGAGGTTGCGTTCTGCACCGTGCTGGTTCCTGACTAGCTTCTCGACGACAGCCACCTTATTGAAGCCTACCGCCTCGAACATCCGAACGGCGCCGACGCTGTCCTCGATCACGTGGGCTTGGAGCTTCTGGAGGCCGCGTTCGGCCGCCAGGGCGACCAAGTCTCGCGCGATAACGGTGCCTAATCCCGTCTGCCGGTGCGACTTTGCTGTAACGAGCCGGATCTGCCCGACGCGCTGCATCCAACCCCGCATTGCCACGTGCAGTGTGCCGTCGCCGACGATGCGATCCTGGTCAAGAGCCACCAAGGGGATAACTCGCTCGAAGTCGAGTTCCTCGGTCCACTTGCGAATGAGGTCGGGGTCACTCACATCGTGCGCGAGGTACAGGCGATCCTCCTCCGGAATCGCCTGGAAGAAGCTGTAGAGCCCGCCGAAGTCATCTTGGGCTAGTGGGCGAAGGACGACTTCTCGTCCGTCCTTCAGCTGGACGTTTTTCGGGTAATCATGATTCAACATACGGCGATTCCCTTAGATCGGCGATCCAACAGTACGGTTGGCCCGCAAGAATCCGTCAACACTGGCGCCAGCGAGCAACCCGTGGGGCCGGTGCCTAGCCCCATCTGATGCAGGTTGCTTGTCAGACGGCTTGCAAAGCACACGATCCGGACAAAGCGCGTGATGGCCAAGGATGGTCGTTTTCGTGCTTTCAGGGATCGGCGGCTGGCCATGCTCGGGAGAACCAACAATCGATCTCCAGCCAACGCAATTCGCGGGCGGATCGCGCGCGAGGTAGGCCGTGCCCCCGCGGAGGCCGGCTCTCCTGCGAAAAGGTCTAGCCACTGCATTCGACGAAAGCCTTGCAGACTTGTTGTCTAAGCGACCCATTGTCGTTCTCGCTCGAGTTGACACTTGACGCATCGTGTAGCCTCCGGCTTTGCTCGCAGACGTTACGCCGGGATCCTCCCGTCGCAATCAACGCAGGTACCGTAGGTTCCTTCCCTGATTCGCCGCATCGCCTCCACGGCCTCCTTGGCTCGCGAGTGCCCACTGTCCGACAAGACACAGAAGGTCTCATTAGAGGCCAGTTCACGGAGCATTTCTTGTCGTTGTTTCATCCGAGACATCGTTTTGACTCCTCGCATCTTCTCGACACCTCCGACGTTGTGACACCCAACGCGGTCACCGTCGCCAGCCTGGGCGCGACCTGACCTTCAAGCATGCGGGCTTACGAGACAGGACACTCGCCCGTCTCGCCAACGCGGCGAACCGCTGCGATTGCTGGACCCTCTGGACCCTCGGCACGACGCGTGCCAGGATCGTGCCGTGGCAGCGCGCGGTCGTAACCCATTGATCGACAGTTGTTTATGTGCGCGAATGTAGCGCGGGCCGGCGAGCACGGCCGTTTACGGAAGGGTCGGGCTGGTCACAGACTGAGCAGGATGGCCATCCGTGAACCACTCTCGCCTTAGCGGTCAGCATCGACCGATACCGTGGCCCGGATCCCGTAGCTGGACATTCTCCTACGGAGTGTCGTGCGGCTGATGCCCAGCAGCTTCGCCGCCGGGCTGAGTTGTCCACGCGTGCGCTCGAGGCAAACGCGGATGATCTCGCGTTCGATCATTGCGATCGCAGTCTCGTGCAGCTTGCCGCTCAGGGCCGGTTGCGCGATGAGTGACTCCGCGACCGATCGAAGGTATCCGCTCGGCGATTCAGCGGGCAGAGACGGGGGTGCCGAGATGCCGGTCGAAGTGGCTTCGGTTCCCCTCCCGATATGCTCCGGCAAGAACTCTGGCCGCAATACGGAACCTCGAGCCACAACCAAGGCTGCTTTGATGGCGTTTTCCAGCTCGCGCACGTTTCCTGGCCACGGATACCGTAACAGAACGGGGAGCGTTTCTGGTGCAAACGATTGAATGTTCACGCCGAGGCCGCGCTTGTAACGGTCGACGAAGTAGTGTGCAAGGAGAACGACATCGACCTCGCGTTCGCGCAGAGGGGGCACGTCGATGCTCGTCACTTTCAGCCTGTAGAGCAGATCCTGCCTGAAGCGACGCTCCTGAATAAGGCGCTCGAGGGATTGGTGGGTGGCTGCGATGATCCGTACGTCGCATTCGATGACCCCGGTGCTACCGAGGCGCTGGATCTTACTGTCTTGCAGCACGCGCAACAGTTTTGCCTGCGTTGAAAGGGGTATGTCGCCGATCTCGTCCAGAAACAGCGTTCCACCTTGGCATTGCTCGAACTTCCCGATCCGACGCACGTCCGCGCCTGTAAACGCACCCTTCTCGTGTCCGAACAATTCGCTCTCGAGCAACGTTTCCGGAATCGCCGCACAGTTCACGGCCAGGAACGCCTGGTCCTTTCTCGGGCTGTGGTGCAGGATGGCTCGCGCCACCAGCTCCTTGCCGGTTCCGCTCTCGCCGGTGATGAGAACATTGACGTCTCGCGGTGCGATCAGCCCAATCAGCTTGTAGACCTCTTTCATCGCGGGTGATTGTCCGACGATTCGTTCTACCGCAGTATTCTCCTTCGGATCCTCGTAGACCGCCGGCACGTGGATGTCGTGGCTGATGCGAAGCGCCTGTCCAATGTGCTGCGCCAGGGTTTTCGTCTCGATCGGTGTAGCCAGGTAGTCAAGAGCGCCTCGCTTGATGGCCTCGATGGCCTGCTCGCTGTCGGCCGGCTCGGTATACAACAGGACGCAGGCGCGCGGGAGCTGCTCTCGCACAGCCTCAAATGTGGAGTAATCGCAAAGAATCAGATTGGGAGGCGCGGCAGCAAGTTCCTCCGCAGCATCTTTAAGCGAACCGAGATGCGTCAAGCTCGCTTCAAGTTCCCGGCACGCATCACGCACTTTCTGCGCGATACTACGGTCTTCCGTAATCAGCAAGACGGTGTCGGCCATCAGATGCAGTCCCCATTAACTCCTAACTCCGTTTTGTCGCCAGAGGATTGTCCGTCTCGACGGATACCCGTCGAGTCTGACACCGCTCGCATCTTCAAGCGCAGTTTCCATCGACCCCGGGTAGCCGTTCATTCGCGGTGCCGCTCCGAGTGAGTATCATCCGGAGCACGAGGAACCCTGCAATCGCGGAGATAATCGACGCGCCAAACACCCCCGCCCGTGTCGCCACCGCATACTGACTTCCCTGTCCCTCGAAAGCGAGCATCCCAATGAACAAGCTCATCGTAAAGCCGATCCCGGCGAG
>CAZTAR010000040.1:0-17945 GCA_964611695.1 uncultured Planctomycetaceae bacterium
TCGTCCCCTCCTCGCCGACGACGGTCATCATCTGACGCACTTCGCTGCCGCGTGCCAGCAGGCTGCGCATTTTGATGACCTTGTTCGCGTCAACGATGCCCGCGTACTTGCTCCACGATTCGTGCGGATCAATGGCAGGGTAGCGCCGAGCATCGCTCCGAGCCCGTGACAAACCGTGAAACGCGCCGACGACCTTCAGCGTTCCTTGCGTCACCGGCTCTTCAAAGTTTCCGCCGGCGGGGCTGACCGTGCCCCCGATGGTCAAAGATCCTTTCCGCCCGTCTTTCAACTCGATGATCCCGGCACGTTCGTAAAACGCGGCGATGCGACTCTCAAGGTACGCCGGAAAAGCTTCTTCGCCGGGGATTTCCTCCAGTCGCCCCGACAACTCTCGCATCGCCTGCGCCCATCGCGAGGTTGAGTCAGCCAACAGGAGCACGTTCAGGCCCATCTGTCGGTAGTACTCACCCAGGGCCGCCGCCGTATACACCGAGGCCTCCCGGGCCGCGACCGGCATCGCCGACGAATTGCAGATGATGATGGTGCGTTCCATCAGACTGCGTCCGGTCCGCGGGTCGATCAGCTCGGGGAACTCGCGAAGCGTCTCGACCACCTCGCCCGCCCGCTCGCCGCATGCCGCCACGATGACGATGTCGACCTCCGCATACCGCGATGTGATCTGCTGAAGCACGGTTTTGCCTGCCCCGAACGGACCGGGGATGCAATAGGTTCCCCCACGCACGACCGGAAACAGCGAGTCGATGATTCGCACGCGCGTTACGAGCGGCTCGGTCGGCATGAGACGCCGGCGCGACACGTTCAATGGAACCTTCACCGGCCAGTGCTGTTCCATGGTGAGCTTGTGCAGTTCGCCGGTTTCGTCCTTGAGCACGGCGATTTCCTGATCCACCGTATAGGTGCCTGCCTCGGCCACGTGCTCGACCGTGAAGAGTCCCCGCCGGCCCAGTGTCACCATGATGTGGTGCGTGAACAGACCTTCCGGCACGGTGCCGAGCGTATCGCCCGCTTCAACAGTCGCGCCCGGCTCGACCTTCGGTGTGAAGTCCCATTGCGCCTCCCTCGGCAATGAGTAGAGGTAATGTCCCGGCTCGAGGAAAAAGCCGACTTTGTCGGCCAGTTTCTGGAGTGGATTCTGGAGGCCGTCGAACACTTGCCCCAAAAGCCCGGGGCCTAAGACGACCGAGAGCATCTCATCATGGAACTCGACCGAATCCCCGACGCGCAGACCGCGCGTATCCTCGAACACCTGCAGGTCCGCCATACGCCCACGAACGCGCACGATCTCGCTCAAGAGCCGTGTTCCGTCGGACCGGATGCAGTAGACCACGGCGTTTTGAACGACGCGGTCGGCCGTCTCGGCTATGACGAGGTTTCCGTACACCGCTTTGATCGTTCCATTCACCGAGTCACTTCCTCCAATTGCTTTATGGCATCTCCATCCTGGTCGGCCGAGGCGCCCTGTTCGTTCTTCTTGGCGAGTCGCTCGAAACGGATCAACAGCATCAGCTTGCCGGCGTAAGCGGCAAACTCGTCATTGCTGAAACTGAACCACGCCTCGTGCCTGGTCAGCCATGCCCAGCGGGCTTGAATCAGCGTTTCCAGTTCAGCAAGCGGTGTCGTCGCCGCCGTCCGCTTGTCGACGATTTCCTCGAACGACTCATCCGGCTCACCCAACTCGACCGCGACCAGGTAACCCTCCGCGTCGAGTCCGAGTTCTTTGGCCCGAGAGATGACGAGTGCGTTGCGCAAGCCGACTTCGAACGCCACCCATTTGGCCAGGAACTCACACGCACACGTCCGCGCCACTTCGGCAGCATAGCGAAAGTAGGCTTCCCACGTCACGTCCGCGCGCAATACGTGTGTCGGACGGTCGCTCGCACTCTCCTGATCGTCGCGTGGTAACAGGTATGCCGGAAGCGGCAACTCGTCCATGACCTGTTCGGGCGACAGAACAACCGGATGAATGGAGCTCAGCTCTCCAGCCTGGACCCCCTCGCGCTGAAGTAGGTCATCGTGTAGAAACAGCACTTCGACAACCCGGCGCGCGGCCGGGCAGGCCGCCAGATGCGCCAGCACCTGATTGGGGCTCAGCGGCGGCGCTCTGCCAAGCTCACCCAGCGTGGGCAGTACCGTCAGACAATAGTATGAGTCGCCATTCATCAGGGCGTTCGCTATGAGCCTTCATCGAAAACGACGCCGGTCAAGATCTCACGCAACTCTTTGTTAACCAGCTCGGACAGGACATTGACGACTGAGTCAAGGGTAATCTCCGCGGTTCCCTCGCCAATCGAGTACTCGAACCCAGCCGCGGCGAGACTCCCGTGCAACTCGACCACCGGGCCGTGGGTTCCGTGTTCGGCCCGAATCGTCTCGATCGCCCAGTGGGCCAGTTTCTGCTGCATCTCTTTGGACACGTTGACCTGGACCGCCTCCGCGCCTTCGAGGTCCGCTTTCACATACTGCGACACCAAGTCGCGCAGGAGTTCCTGAAGGAAGCCCGCGTCATTCAGAATAGGCCCGACGCCGACCGACAGGACACTCCGCAGCGCAAGCTCCAGTGTTTCCCGTAGCCGCACCACCGTGTCCCTGGCGGCAAGCTTCAGTTCCGTCTGGGATCGCAAGTGGCGCTTTTCGCACTCGGCTTTCGCTTCGGCGATCGTCCGCTCCGCTTGTGCCCGTGCGTCTTCGATGATCTGCTCGGCCTGTTGTTCGGCCTCGGCTCGGATCTTCTCGGCAGACGCCTCTCCGGCCTCGACTCCATCAGCTTGCAATCTCTCGACGAACGCTTCAATCGTCCCGCCCATAAATCTGCTCCAGTATGGTCACATTACCCAACGTGTTGGAATACACCGTGGCCAGGAATGTCTGCCCCATTTGCCTCGGGACGCCCGATCACACGACGAACCATCGCCCACTGGCCAACCGCGCTTCCGACAGGTGGCGATCGGGCACAACCTCGTACTCTACGCGCTGCGATCCTTGCTGAAAAGTGCCTTAATCCATGACGACGCCTGATGGCCACGGTTCATGTCCTGCTTCCCGACGGCTCCAGCTTCCATGCCATCAATTCCCCCACACAATCATTCTGACTTACCGGACTATTGGTCATCTATTCCCACACGGAAAGCCGTTCGAACCCTGTAAAGACAGGAGTCGTGAAGATGACGCCGATGGGTTTGCGTTCGATGCTACACATCGCCGGTTCGATGAGGTGAGCCATGTCGCGATCCCGTGCCATGCTGTTGACCGGCGACTTGCGCAGGCGCCTCGTCCATGGCGGAGCAAAGGATGGGGGATCACTCTCTCCTGCACGACCCCCTTTTTCTTTTCTTCTGGGGAACGGTAAAAAGTTTCATTTTTCCCCACGACCTAGAAAAATGCATGTGCCATCGTGAATGCTCATCCGTTCCATACTCGCGCGCATCCCATCACCATCGTATGACCCATCTGTATGAGGAAGACCCTCTTAATGTCGCCCCTGTCTTTCCCGATGGATGAAGCAATGCTCCGGTGGTTGTGAGAGCCGCCGAAGCAGCCCCACGAGATGTTGTCAAACCGGTCGGCGGACTCCGGTCAGCAGCAAGCGTCGGAATTCCGCGGTCAACAACACTACTGAAAAACCAATAGTGAGAAGCTGGGATGCGTTTAGATTTGCGAGGCAAGATTGCGTTGGTCAGCGCCGTTCAGCTGATCCTGGTTGTCGGGGTCCTGTTTTTTCTCTACTACTTGAGAGCCCAAGAGGACATCCAAGCGCAATACGTCCAGAAAGCTCGTAGTGTCGTCTTGACTGCGGAAGGGACGCGCGAGGAGATGGGGGTGAAATGGGATCAAGGCCTATTCACGGCGAAACAACTCGCCGAGTGGGGTCAACAAGGCGATATCGAGCGCATTCTTTCGGCCGTCCCGGTCGTGTCCGCTTGGCGTGCGGCCATGTCCAAGTCAGAGGAAGGCGGTTACACGCTGCGCGTTCCCAAGTTCAATCCTCGGAATCCTGGGAACGAACCGGACGAGATTGAGGCGAATGCGCTGAGGAAACTCAATGAGGAATCGCTAAGCGAGTATGTGGAGGTCGACCCGAAGGCAAATGCAATCCGCTACTTTCGTCCTGTGCGGTTAACAAAGGAGTGTTTGCTTTGCCACGGGGACCCGGCGAATTCGACAGCGCTCTGGGCAAACTCGGAGGGGCTCGATCCAACTGGTTCGCGAATGGAAAACTGGAAGACCGGCGAAATGCACGGCGCATTCGAGGTCGTTCAATCGCTCGACGAGGCGGATGCCCAGATCGCAAGCGCTTTGCGCGAGGGTGGCCTCGTCGCCGGCATCCTTGTTGTAATTGGAACCGGATTGTTTATCTTCGCCCTGACACGCAAAGTGACCCTCCCGATTCGGCGCGTCGTTGAGGGTCTCAGCGAAGGCGCCGATCAAGTCAACGACGCCGCCGGGCAGATCGCCTCATCGTCGCAGGCCTTGGCGGCGGGAGCGACGCAGCAAGCCGGATCCTTGCAGGAAACCAGTAGTGCGCTAGAGACGATGGCCAACCAGGCGCGGAGCAATGCGGAAAATGCCCGACAAGCCAACACGATTGCATCTCAAACCAGAGAGAACGCCGACCAGAGTGTTCAGACGATGGATGCCATGAACGACGCAATGCGGGCAATCAACCACTCCTCAGGCGAGATTAGCAAAATCATCAAAGTCATCGAAGAGATTGCATTTCAAACGAATCTGTTGGCGTTGAATGCCGCGGTGGAAGCCGCCCGTGCCGGCGAGCACGGAAAAGGTTTTGCCGTGGTCGCCGATGAGGTGCGTAACTTGGCCCAACGTGCCGCCCGCGCCGCAGGCGAAACAACGAACCTGATCGAGGCGTCGGTTGACAAAGCGAAAGAAGGGACGGACGTCGCTGGCAGGGTCGGCGCCGCGCTGAGCGAGATCGTCGAGGATGTCTCCAAAGTATCTGGCCTCATCGGCAATATCGCGAAAGCCAGCGAGGAACAGGCTCAAGGCGTGGAACAGGTCAACACGGCCGTGACTCAGATGGACAAGGTCACGCAGCAGAACGCGGCCGGAGCGGAAGAATCCGCTTCCGCATCAGAGGAACTCAGCGCTCAGGCACAAACAGTTATGGGCGTTGTTGACGGCTTGGTCACGATTGTCGAAGGAAAGAGCCGGGGCAAAACAGAAAGACTCGTCCAGAAAACGAGCCCGAGCGACACGGTTGATTAGGGCTTAACGAATCCGCGAATCGCAATTAAGCCGGCTCGGGCACTAGACATTTTAGTGTTGAGAGGGCATGCTTCGCCGTAGCATCGGCCCTCCGTGGCCGACGAGGATAACAGTTTTGCTCGCCCCCCACAAGGTCGAACGCTGACCGCTTGCTGACGCGCGCGGCTCTAATCACCCCCGCAGAGAATGCCATCTCATGCCTAAAATGCTCTAATGCATGGTTGACAGGTTTGTGTGCGGTGTCGTAACGGAAAACCTCATCCGGGCGGATTCTGGTAACTGGTGTCGAACGGATTCGGCGAATCCGCGGGCCAAACACGGCATGTTCGGGAGAAGAAAGCCGCAGAAGGCTTGGCCAGTAAGATGGGCGCAGACGTCACCCAGGACATCTTCACACTCGGAATGTGGGTTCGTGGCCTTTGGCGCCGACGTGCAGATTCCCTCAGGCAGCCCGCGTGTATCGGTGATGTAGCCCACCGACCTGAGGAAGTGCAATCACTTGTCCTTCATTTGGGGTGGATTCTCCCGACTCATTAGGCGACGTGGCGACGGAGCACGTTGTACACCGACTGACGGGAGATGCCGAGACGCCGGGCGATCTGGGAGGGGGAATGGCCGTCAGCCTTCATCCTGTGGATGGTGGCGGCATCGAGAGTGCGGGGACGCCCAAACTTCACGCCCTTCACCCAGGCTTTGGCGATGCTTGCTCCCCCGCGGGTGAGAGGAAGAAGAAAGGGGAATGGCCGGAATCGTGGCAAGAAAAACCGATGCAGAAAGGGACGGTCAGGCCAGCTTACCCGTTGGCACCAGCTCTTCGAACTCTCCTCAATCACCTTTCGAACGCCCTTCGATTACGTCCTCCAGTGCACGGTTTTGAGGCATGTGATCCCAGCCACCGGATAAAATCGCCTCGGCAAACTCGTTTCATTCTCATTTATTCTTCCAGTGATTGCCATTAATTCTTCCGCGTGCAAGCTGGATCAAGCGTTCGGCAGGACTTATGTCAACGTCCCCGGCAGGGCTCGAACCTGCAACCTCCGGCTTCGGAGGCCGGCGCTCTATCCAATTGAGCTACGGAGACGTACTACGGCTGCATCGCCAATCACCGCGCATTCTAGCCGCGAATCGCCCGCTGGCAAGCGCGATGCCGGAGCCTGTCGAAAAGGGCTGGACAATAGCAGGAACGGTCTCAGTGAGAATGCTCCAACGAACGACTAAGCCTTCCGATTGCCCGAAACAATTTTCGACAGGCCAGAGCAATCGCGGAAGGATGTTGCACCACGGCCGGTGCAACGACGATGCCAAGACGCGGCCACACCAGTAGCTGGAAAAACGGCGAGAAATCTTCTCGGCTCTCGCCGTGGCACACCCAAACCTCTCGGCCGCCCCGATAAGATAATCCAACCACGCCGCCAACTTCCACCCCTGTTTAAGTCACTTAAATAAGGTTTCTCCGGCCGATCGCGCCATCGTCCGCATGTCAGCTGCGTGCCAACGATGCGATGAACACGGCGAAGCCTCTCCCTCCCCTATGTCATCGATGTTTTCCATGGCTGGAGAGGCTTGACTTGCCGGTGGGTGTTCGATCATATAGATGCGTTCGGCGTGGACGGAACGTGCCTCACAAGGTGCCGGCAGCACGCCTGGCGGAACAGGAACCACCGCAATCTTGCAGCGCCCTTTGAAATGATCTGCTTGAACTGCGGCATAGAACACTCGGGACACAAGCAAAGATGGCAACTGCAACACAAACATCGAAAACGACTGAGCAACTGAAGATGACCGAAGCGTACGGGGCGAACAACTACCATCCCCTGCCAGTCATCATTGAATCAGGCAAAGGTTGCTGGGTGGTGGACGTCGACGGCAACAAGTACCTGGACATGCTCGCCGCCTACTCCGCCCTCAACTTCGGCTATTCCCACGAGCGTCTGATCGCCGCGGCCACAAAACAACTGAACAAGGTCACCCTGACTTCCCGCGCCTTTCACAACGACCAGCTCGGCTCGTTCTGCAAAGAACTCTGCCAACTCACTGGGTTCGATTCCGTCCTGCCGATGAATAGCGGCGCCGAGGCCGTCGAAACCGCCGTCAAAGCCGCCCGAAAGTGGGGACACAAGGTCAAGGGGATCAAGCCGAACAAGGCCGAGATCATCTGTGCAAAGGGCAATTTTCACGGTCGAACAGTCACCGTCATCAGCTTCAGCACCGACGAGCAATATCGCGACGGCTTCGGCCCCTTCACGCCCGGTTTCCCGCTCGCATCCTTCGGCGACGCAAAGGCACTGGAAGCCAAAATCAACGAAAACACAGCCGCATTCCTCGTCGAGCCCATCCAGGCCGAGAGCGGCATCCTCGTGCCACCGGACGGGTATCTCAAGCAGATCCGGGAAATCTGCACGAAACACAACATCCTCTTCATCGCGGACGAAATTCAAACCGGCCTGTGCCGCACTGGCGAACGCTTCGCCTGGCAGCACGACGGTCCCGACGCGCAGCCGGACGCGATGTGCCTGGGCAAGGCCTTGGGCGGTGGAATCGTTCCGATCTCCGCCCTCGTGGCGAGCCGCGCGGTGATGGACGTATTCAAACCAGGCGACCACGGCTCGACCTTCGGCGGCAACCCGTTGGCTTGCGCTGTCGCACGAGTGGCAATCGACATGATCGCGAACGACGGGCTCGCGGAACGCTCGAAGGAACTGGGGGCGTACTTCCGCTTGAAACTGGAAGCCGTGAAGGCACCGGCAGTCAAAGAGATTCGCGGGCGAGGCCTTCTCATCGGCGTGGAAATCAAGCCGGATTATCCCAAGGCTCGCTGGTTCTGCGAGAAATTCATGTCGGATGGCATACTCTGCAAGGACGCGCACGAGGACGTCATCCGATTCGCGCCGCCGCTGGTCATCGAAAAGGACGAAATCGACTGGGCAATGGAGCGAATTGCGCCGGCCCTATTGTCGGCAACACAGAATCACTAAAAAACTATCACAGGACTGTGGCACAGGCATCTCGCCTGTGTTTTCACCGCCGAGACGGCGGGGCCACAATGGGCTTGGCACCGTCTTGGGGTATTCTGAGATAGTTCCTAATGCACGTCTGCTACCGCCAAAGGGGGCGGGGCACGTGAACTGCGATACGGTCGATGTGAATATAATCACACGCGGCCACTGAAGTGAGAAGGTTCGAGAAGAGGACATGACTACGACAGGAACACCGATCAGCGTAATCATCATGGGAGCCGCCGGACGCGACTTCCACAACTTCAACTGCTGCTACCGAAACAACCCCCGCTATCGCGTCGTGGCCTTCACGGCAACGCAGATTCCCGACATCGACGGCCGAGCCTACCCGGCGGAGCTCGCGGGCGAAGGTTACCCGAACGGGATTCCGATCCACGCTGAGGAAGAGCTGGAAGCACTCATCGCCAAGCACAAGGCCGAGTTGGTCGTCTTCAGCTATTCCGACATCCCCTACATGGACGTCATGCACCAGGGCGCGCGTGTGAACGCGGCGGGCGCCAACTTCCAGATGATCGGCGTCGAACAAACGATGCTGCCGTCAAAGAAGCCGGTCGTCTCCGTTTGCGCGGTTCGCACAGGTTGTGGCAAGAGCCAGACAACACGCAAGGTGGCGGAAGTTTTGAAGGCGATGGGGAAACGAATCGCCGTCATCCGCCACCCGATGCCCTATGGTGATCTGGCCAAACAGGCGTGCCAGCGGTTCGCCGAGTTGGCGGACATGGACCGGCACGAGTGCACGATCGAAGAGCGCGAGGAATACGAGCTTCATATCAAGAACGGTAACCTGCTCTTTGCAGGCGTGGACTACCATCAGATCCTGGCCGCCGCCGAGAAGGAAGCCGACGTCATCCTTTGGGACGGCGGCAACAACGACATGTCGTTCTACAAGCCGGACCTGCTGATCACGGTGGCGGACCCGCATCGCGCCGGCCACGAGGTCTCCTACTACCCCGGCGAAACGAACTTCCGGCTGGCGGATTTGATCCTGATCAACAAGGTCAACACGGCGGAGCCCGCCGGCATCGAGACCATCGAGGCGAATGCCAAGCGGCTAAACCCGAAGGCCAAGGTGATCCGCGCGGATTCGGCCATCGTCTGCAAGAACCCTGACGCGATCAAAGGCAAACGCGTGCTCGTCGTCGAAGACGGCCCTACCCTCACCCACGGCGAGATGCGATACGGAGCAGGCCACGTCGCCGCCAAGCAGTTCGGCGCCGGCGAAATCGTCGATCCGCGACCCTACGCGGCCGGCTCGATCAAAGGTGTCTTCGAGAAGTACAATCACTTGACCGACATCCTCCCGGCGATGGGATACGGCGAACAGCAGATGGCCGACCTCGAAGCGTCGATCAACGCCACGCCCTGCGACGTCGTCCTCATCGGCACGCCGATCGACCTGGCAAGCCTGATCAAGGTCAACAAGCCGACCGTCCGAATCGGCTACGAACTCGCCGGCGCAGGCGCCGACGCGGTGGCTCAAACCGTACAGAGCCATCCGAAGTTCGCGTGATGTGATTTTCAACTGCTGGGCGCCCGCGTGAGGCGACACCCTCTGCGCGGGCGCCCCAGTCGAAAGAGATCACAAACCGCGGACAGCACAAAGTACGGACAGCCTAAGTAGCGTCGGCCCCCCGTGGACGACGAGAAACACGAGGTGCCCTCATCGACCGACCGGGGCCTCGGCCGCCACAGAAGGGCCTAACAGTCCGTGGTAAATGTCGAGGATCCTCAGGGAGCGTAGCGGCCGACCCCCGTGTCAGCCGTAGAATACGGAAAAGCAGCGGCTCGCGGAATCGGCCGACACGGGGGTCGGCCGCTACATGACTTTTGCCACGGGCTGCTAAGCGACTCGAATACCCAAATGCGGGGGCACAACCGTTGGAGGAGTAGTGTATGACTGCTTCGTTAAAAGGTCGCAATCTCGTTTCAATGCTCGATCTCTCCATGGACGAGCTTCGTAAAGTCCTCGACGTGGCGACGGCCGTGAAGCGCTCGCCGGGAGACTATTACCACCGATTCGCCTACAAGACGTTGGCGATGATCTTCCAGAAGCCCTCGCTGCGGACGCGGTTCTCGTTCGAAACCGGGATGACTCAGATGGGCGGTCATGCTGTCTATCTGGCCCCGGCGGACATCAGCCTTGGCAAGCGAGAGACAACAGAAGACATCGCTCAGGTCCTTTCTCGGTACGCAGACATCATCATGGCCCGCGTATTCGGGCATGACATCGTCGAGGACCTGGCAAAGTATGCCACCGTGCCTGTCATCAACGGCCTGTCGGATCACGAGCACCCCTGCCAAATCCTCGCGGACCTGCAAACGATCCTCGAACGCCGTGGTCGTCTGGCCGGTCTCGACTTCGTCTACAGCGGCGACGGAAACAACGTGGCCAACTCTTTGATGTACGGCGGCGCGGCCACTGGCATGAACGTGACGATCGTCACCCCCCCCGGTTACGAGCCGAAGCCTGATGTCGTATCCGAGGCGGAGACCCGGGCGAAGTCCACCGGCGCGAAGATCAACGTCAGCAACGACCTGATGGCGTCGGTCAAGGACGCGGACGTGATCTACACCGACGTCTGGGCCAGCATGGGACAGGAATCCGACGCGGAAAACCGCCGGAAGTTCTTCATGCCGTATCAGGTAAACTCAAAGGTCCTCGCCGAAGCAGATCCGCACTGCGTCATTCTCCATTGTTTGCCCGCGCACTACGGCGAAGAGATCGAGTACGACGTGACACGCACGCCGAACTCCGCCATCTTCGACCAAGCTGAAAACCGTCTGCACGCCCAGAAGGCACTCATGTTGCTCTTGGCGGGAATGGCTTAAGGCTTCCGATAAACCGCTACCTGGGATACGCAATCTCCCAAGGGGGCGGTACGCCTATGTGTCACCCCGCCTTCTCGAATGTGTGGATCAGCGAGCCACGCAATGCGCCGAAAGCGGTTCCACTGAATTCGTGGCAGCCGACACCCCTGTCGGCCGTGGCAAAACGTTGGAAATCGACGGCCGACACGGAGTCGGACAGTACGTTCTTTCCTAAAACTGCCATCCTCTTGTACGGAGGAATAGTTGTCATCGCTTCACGGTTATTGGACCAGCTCCCTAAGAACATGAACCCACGCCACAAGGACATCCTTGTCCGAACCTCCAATGTGCGGCGCAAAGAATAATTGTGTTCATCTTACTCTTCTCTTTGTCTTTTGGGTCTCTTATGATATCCTGGTTGGGAAGGGGAGTGGGATTCTCGCACATCTCCACGATCCAGAAAGCAACCGGAATATGATGAAGTCAACAAGGGGATGCCCGGCGTCTTGGGTATCCCGCATCGGGTCAGCACCTGTTAGGAGTACGCATATGCGCGCCGCAAGGAACATCAACTGGATAAGACAGCTTCAACTGCTTTGCATCTGTTTATGTCTGGCCCTCCCGATGGAGACGCCGGCGTTCGGAATCCTAGACTGCAACGGAAACGACATCGGCGACGCAACAGAAATCGCCGAGAACCCAGAGCTCGACTGCAACAACAACGGGATGCTCGACATATGTGAAATGACGGGCAACTTGATTGCCACAGGTTTTCCCGAGCTTGTGGACAAGGCACTGTTCACCGGCATCGTGTACGAGCTGAATCCCCTGAACGGCCAGGTGGCGGACATCGCCTTCTCGACTACGGAGGAGGTGTTCTATGCGGATATTGCCATCAACCCCACCAATGGCGACATTATCACGGTGGAGTTGCTCGTCGCGGCAGGCAAGCTGGCGGGGCAACGGATGTTCAAGGTGGATAAAGCCGCCGGAACGCTCACGCCCCTGACCAACTTGATTGTCGATGCCTATGTCCTCGGTTTGGCCTTCGGACCGGACGGCCGACTCTACGGCACCGCTGTCGGTATGCAAGAACAAACGCCGGATCAAGCGAAGAGCCTGGGGATCACCGGCGATCGTCTGGTCAGGCTTGATCCCGTAAACGGCGGGATCCTGGAAACGTTACAGACTGATATACTCGTGCTCGGCCTAGCCACGTCGCCTGACGGGGTGATTTATTCGCTCGGCTTCAACGAAGCTGAGCCCCTGCTATATATTGGAGACACCCTCCTGCGAACGCACCACCCCGATACCGGTGCGGTCCTGACAGAACTAGCCCTGACAGCGGGCTCCACGGATTTCTTTGTGGAGAACCTCTATGGCATCGGCTTCGCCGCCAATGGCGTTCTCTACGCCATCGGCACTACCTCGGGCAGTCAAACAGGCATCTACGGCACTGACATCTTCTCCATCAATACGACCAGTGGCGTCGTTACCAGAGTCAGCTATTCTAACCAATTCCTGACCGGCCTCGGCGGTAGCCTCGGCGGCGCCAACGACTGCAACAAAAACGGCATCCCGGACGAATGCGACTTGGCATTAGCCCTGGGCGCGTGCCCGGATGCCATCTCCGTGCAAGCGACGGACGAAACTGGCCTCACAATCGATTACCCGGCCTTGCCTGAAGCAGAGAACGGGTGCAACCCTGTCGTCACCGTCGATCCCCCCTCGGGGACACTCTTCCCGATCGGCACCACCCCGGTCACCGTCACCGCCACCGATGACGCCGGCGCCGAGGTCTCCTGCACCTTCGACGTAACAATCCTCGCGCCGGACGCACCTGCGGAACAGCCCACACCAGGCTCTCCCCCGCCCTTCTGTGCCTTGTTCCTTTTCCAGAGCACTTGCGGCATTCCGCTGTGCGGCCCCTGCTTCCTCGCAGGCATGATCAACACGTTCATCGGCATCTTGGGCCTACGCTGGTACGTGCGACGGCGATATGCTCGACGGCGGTAATGTTGAGGATAGACCACCAGCCGGCACAGGGCGGTTGGAAGTGACCAATCGGTGCTGGACGATTGCGGGAAACCTCATCCTTTCTGAAGGAAAGGATGAGGTTTCTCCTTAGAGCATCTTATTGAACTTTGGATGGCAAATGAAACACACAGCAAGCCCATGGATCGCAATCCATGGGTACCTGATGGAGGTTGAATGTTTCTTTGGTCATGTAAACTTCAATCGGTATGAGATGGCATCCTCCGCAGCGGCGATAACAATCGCGCGCGTAAGCAAGCGGTCAGCGTTCGACCTTGTGGGTGGCGAGCAAACTGGTGGTCCCCGTCGGCCACGGGGGGCCGACGCTACAGCGGAGCATGCACTCTCAACATTAAAATGCTCTAGTGCTCTCTCACTGGTCGGATGATGGGTGCCACTGGCGGCTGGCCCGCCAGTGGCCTGTGAGAGGTTGTTGGTAATTGCGCACTGGCGGACAAGCCGCCAGCGGCACACACGTTGCCCGCGTATCCCTCATATGACGCTTGACGGAGCCCTAGTCGCTAGATTCTTCCGCTTTAGCGCCGATGATCCGCTCAATCTCCTCGACAGAAAGCCCTCGATCGACCAACGTTCGCTTCAACTCGTTCTCTGACCGTTCCTTCTGAGCCCGGAACCAGTAATACGAAACAACGCCGGCAATCGAGACAAAGCAGCCAACGAGGCACCCCATAACAATCGCAATCTGCGGCATTTGAAAAAGCCCGTGCCAAACCTGCTCTGCAACCATGCGGTGGTTCTCCTGAGATTGAAGCTGAACCGCACCGAACGATCCGCCCATCCCCCGATCCCCTTATACTCGAATTAGAAATCCACACGCAAATATTTGTCCGATTGCCGCGTTTTCCGGATAATCGGCAAGAAAGAGTCTGGCTGGGAAACAAACGCCATTTTGGCATGCGAGTGGCCGCTGACAGTCGCCAACGTTGGCGATAGAATGCGACGGGTATGATCGCGGCTGCGGAACCATTCTTGCATCGCGGTCCAAACCCAAACGGATGGAACAATCAAGAATGTCTCAGCGGACCCTCGATGCCCACTACAGCCCCAATTGGCGACTGACGCAGGCTCATGGCCTGATGGCGTACAACTGCGGCTATGCGGAATACCCGGGCTGTGGTTCATTCGACCACCACCAACAAATGCTCGTCTGGCAGCTGCTGGGCGATACGGAGATTCGGCCGGATGCCATCGTACTCGACATCGGTTGCGGCATTGGCGGCCCGTCGCGGTGGATTCATCAGCGCCACCATCCCCGAATGACTCTCGGCTTGGAGTATCTTGGGGCAAGCGTGCGGGCCGCGGAGCGAAGTTGGAACGGCGAGACGGTGCGCCCTCGGTTCGTCCAGGGCGACGCGCACCATCTTCCTCTGGGGGACGCGTCGGTTGACATCATCTTCAATCTCGAATCCGCCCTCCACTACGCCGACAAAAACGCCTTTCTGACTGAGTGTCAACGCGTCCTCAAAGGCCACGGCACACTTTGCCTCGGAGACATCACCTCGTCCCGAAAGGGACTGTTCGCACCGATGCGTTTGTTGAATCGGGTGCCGAGCCAGTTCAATTCAAACCTGCATCTGTGGGCGCTGGACGATTACATGGCTGCGTTTCGGCGGCACGGATTCGAGGTCGTCCATCACGAGGACGCATCGCGGAAGATCGCGATCGCACTCGCGGATGGGCTGGCGGAAGTCCGGAAAAGAGGATGGCGAGCCTGCAAAGGTTTTCGAGGACGCACGGCACTGTTGGCGGTCATGGAACGTCTGTTCCGCAAAGGCCGACTCTCGTACGACTTGTTCCGCGTCAGGCAGGTTTCAAACGAACGAAAATAGGGGCATTCCACTTTTCAAACGCGAGCCGAAGCGCGTCAAAGAAAAGTCGAATGCCCCCTGGATGCTCTACAGCAAGTCACTTTTTTCCGTAGCGACCGACCCCCCTGTCGGCCGTGGCAAACCGTTGGTAATCCATGTCCGACACGGGGGTCGGACGACACACGATTACGTCAGTTACTCTAATGCGACTCGCCGTCCCCCTGTCCTTGATCATGTCCATGGCTGCGTCCATGACCTTGGCCGTGATCATGGCCGTGTTGCGGGTGACCTCCTTGAGGGCCCCGCCTCTGCTTCTCTCCCTTCGGACCGCCCCAGTGGGTCAGCTTCTTTTCGACTTCCGAGCGTTGCTCCGGCGTCAGAACAGCAAGCACGTCCTTGTAGAGTTGCTTGATACGTTTCTTCTCCAGCTTCTTGCCTTGCTTCGGCTTCTCCTCGTCGGTCCCGGCCTCTCGCTCGGACTTACGAAACTCCTCGAAGAGGATTTGGATCTGTTCCTTCTGCTCAGGGGTAATATCCTTGAGCTTGCCGATGGCGGCTTTCAGGGCCTGGGGTCTTCGAGGCGAAGGTTCTGCAGGGCCTAACCGTCGAGCAATTTTCGTCTCCCAAACTTCCTCAAAGTCGCCTTTCTGATCGTCATTCAGCAGCACCAGGAGCTTGTCGTGCAATTGAACCATCGACTCGGACATCTTCTGGCGAAGTGGTTCCCTTCCGGCCTTCTGCTCTTCGAGCATCTCCCTCATCACGGTCTTGAGCTCTTCGAGCTTCTCCGTGTCGCCAGCCTCACGAGCCGCCATGATTTCCTCGCGAATCTGCTGCATTTTCTCCCGCATCTCATCGGAAGGCATGTAAGCCGACCGCAGTTCGGCTTCGGATTCCGCATGCTCCTTGAACAGCCTCTCGAACTCGGCCTGCTGCGTTTCGTCGAGGTTGAGCTTGCGCGTGAGCAACTTCACGGCCCCGACCCCGTGATCGAATTTCCCTGGTCGCATCCGGCCCTTCTCACCCCGACCTTCCGGACCTTGGCCGCCTTCCTCCTGAGCGAGCCCCACCCCCGCCGTCATCAACAACACCAAGCAACTGATTCCAATAGATTTCATCTTCGTGATCCTCTCTCTTGAAGGTGTGCCGCCCGCCCTCGAACCTCCGAGGGCCATTGGCCGGCACGACACATCGATCATGACGTGTCCGAGGTAAAAGGGTACCGAACACATCCTATGAAGTCCAACGCGTGAGATCTCAGTCTATTGTGTGACAGCGATTTCGCGACTTGGTTTGTGCGCCGGCGCGGACTAGAATCGCACCGGATCAATAGCACTCAACCGATACCATAAGTGTTGTAGCCTATGTACTTTGTAGTCATTATGGCGTTCGCTCTCGTCCTGAGCGACAATCTGCCACCCGAGCAGTTGAACCGCTGGGGCACCGGACCGTGGGCTGACGGGCGGCCATGGCTGGATATGGCGCTCATCCTGTTTGGAGAATTAGCTCTGATCGCCACTGCGGCGATGGTCTCCAGCCGCATCTCTTTGGGGCAACTGGGCGCCACGGTGGAATCGCACGATCGCGCCACCGCGGCATTTGCCCGATCGCAACTTGTATTACTCTGCATGATCGCCGCCGGGCTGGCCGGCACAATGCTGTTCACACCTTGGGTCCCATTGGTGCGAGGGAGTGTCCAGGGAGACCCTGCTGGAATCCTGGAGGTCCTCGTTCGATTCGCCAGGGATATCTTGCTTCTCGTTCCGTTCCTGACGTCCCTCTTGTTGACTTGGGCAATCTTCTACCAAACCGAGCTGAGAATCCGGACGGTCCTGCTGGAACCCAGCGAGGAAGACGACGAACCCCCGATCGAGAAAAGACACGAAGACGGCGCGACTGCCGCGCTGGCGGCGGCGAAACGTTCCCGCCCTTCTGTCGAACGTTCTCCCTTCACATTCCTCCTCGACAAGTTCCGCCACCAGGTATTCATCATTGCGCTTCCGATGACGATCATCGTGTTCGCAAAGCACTTCACCGATCAGTACAAGACTGATGTAATCACGCTGACCTCCCTGCCGTGGGCGGCAGATGCGATCCTCGGTGTGATCTCTGTCTGCATCTTGGCCGCCGCGCCCTCGATGCTTCGACACATTTGGGCGACGGAGCCTTTACCACCTGGTCCGTTGCGGGATCGTTTTGTCGCGATTTGCGGGCGAATCGGTCTTCGATACCGGGAAATCCTCCTCTGGCACACGCATGGCATGGCGATCAATGCGGCGGTGATGGGTTTCATCGCGCCATGGCGTTATATCCTCGTGTCCGATGCGTTACTGGAAACGATGACGGAGGAAGAGATCGAAGCGGTATTCAGCCACGAAGCGGGACATGTCCGACACTGGCATCTCCAGTTCTTCGTTCTCTTCGCCCTCTTGTCGATGTACATCGCCGGCGGCATGCTGGAGGTGCTCTGGCGTCTCGGCCTCCATGACCTCGGCCTTCTACAGTTGATTGCGCTGGCAGTGCTTCTGCTCTCGTGGTTATTCGGATTCGGCTGGCTCTCTCGGCGGTTCGAGCGTCAAGCGGACCTGTTCGGCGTCCGTTGTGTCGCGCCGGAGGTGAAGAAATGCCTTGACTGGTGCCCGGTTCATGGGAAGCAGACGGGGCCGGGCTTGTGCGTCACCGCAGCCAACGTGTTCGGGCGCACCCTCGCCAAGATCGCCGACCTCAACGGGATCCCCCGTGACGCCCCAAGCTGGCGGCACGGGACGATTGAGTCTCGCTGCCAGTTGATCGAGAGGTTCGCGGTAGACCCGCTGGCGCTGCGAAAGTTCGACCGCCGCGTCTTCCTCACGAAAGTCCTCTTGTTCGCGGCCTGCCTGTTAGGCACGATGATCGCCGGGTGGTTGTATTGGCCGGACATCGCGCGTGCGTTGCATTGGTAGAGCAGCCTTTGGCCTTTTAGAGCATTTTAGGTATGAGATGGCATTCTCTGTGGCGGAGATCAGATGGGGAT
>CAZTAR010000041.1:0-17673 GCA_964611695.1 uncultured Planctomycetaceae bacterium
TCGTCGGGCGTGGTCACACAGCGCAGGTGGATTGTGCGGTGGCTGCCGTCCGTTAACCCGCCTTTCTCACCAGTGGGAGTCTTCGGGTTTTCCGAGTCGTCTCTGCGTTCGCTTGAGGGGATGGCTGCGTGTCTTGTGCCCGACAGCGAGGGTGGGGCCATTGGGATGCAGCGGTGGGGGCATTTGTGGGGTTAACAATGGCGGCCGGCGCGGTCAACAACGCATCCTGATCGGACGCCATTGAACAAGCCGACGGTGCACCTGCTCGAACAGGCGTTGATACGGGTAACTCTCGCTCATCGAGACCCACACCTTTCGGACCGTGACGCGGATGCGGGCTAGTGGGGCGAAACTTCTTGCCGGCTACCTACCGACTTTGCCTCGCCAGAAACCGTTTTCGATCCTTCCGGGTTGCTTACGATCGCGGCGCCAGGAGGGGCCTCAAGGGTATCCGCCAAGACTTTCTCGTCGGGTGAATATTGTCGGATGAGGGGAACGAGCATCCGGCGGAGTTCGTCGCGATCGGCTGCATCCAGTTTTTTGTCGCCACGCTTGGTTGCGGCGGCGACCTTGGTCTTTTCAAATGGCTTGATCTTCGCGTTGTCAGCCAGGGTCCGTTCCTGTTGGGTCATGTTGGCGTCCACGCGCTCGGGAAGCTCCGGGGTCCCGAACCAAATCGGCGACTTCTCCAGGTCGACCTTGCCGGGAACGATGGCGATTACGTAGCTTGATTTGTATCCAATGTTCACACGCTCGGCTGTTTGATTGCCGACATAGAGCACGGGTTCGAGGCACTGCCGGGGATACACGAGATCCGGCGAGACCTTCAGGACCAGGATCATGCCTTCCTTGACCGTTGGACGTTCTTTGCTCCATTCAAACTGGTAGCCCTCGGCCAGCGTGAAGGGGCGGGCATAGACGACTGCGTCAACTGCCGCGGGCGTGGCCGGCACGGGTGGCGGGACGTCGTCGGCAACGGCAACCGTGGTCATCACGAACGTCACGCACAACAATGTTAATGTCTTCTTCATCACGTATCCTCTCGATCCCAAACCTGCTGCCAGTTGTCAGCCTTCACACGAATCGTATTCATTATACCCATCGGTATTCGTCCCGATGCCACGTCTTGCGGTTCCGCTCGGCATGGGAACCCAATACGTCCATCGTTAACTGCCCGCGGGGGGCGGCGGAACATCATTGGTTATCATCATCTCATCGATAACGATTCGGCCTTCATTCGATCCCCAGGAAGGACCGCAATCCAGGCGAATCGCCGCGACGTCCGTCAAGTCCAGACCGGAGCCGTTATGCAAGAAGTCAGTCAGGCGAATCTTGATGACTTCCATCTCGTTGTGCCAACCTCCCGATCGGTCATAGGGCTGCTCGAAGCCGCCGCCATACACGCCGACATTGATCGAACTGGAGGTGCCCGAACCATCTCGCAATGTGACGGAGAAGGTGAGATCGCCCGATTCGGCCAACGTGTACGGGTGTTGGGTGCCCTGTGCTCCCCGGAAGGAGAGGTACAAGTCATCCGACAGGTCCTGCTGCGAGGCGATGACCTCCCATTCGTAGTATCTGTTGCTGCCGTTCCAATCGAATACAACGCCACGACCGTTGTCTGAGCCCTCCGAGGAATCTTGCGTTGCCCCGTTGAAGGGGTCGCTGGTCGTCCAGGAGAAGCTGCTGTTGTTGTCGTCCAGCCGGCCCTCTGTCAGGTTCTGAACGGTATAGGTCACGGAGCCGCCGGAACTGCTGGTTCCCGTTGCAGTCTGAGACTCGTAGTCATCGATGAAGAAGTTGCCGGTATCGGCGCCGTTGCGGTACTCGTTTGAGACAACGATACATGTGTTGGAGGTATCCACGCCGATCGGATGGAAATGCTCATACTGCCGCCAGAAAAAATCAGTAGCGGGGATGTTGCCTTCGACGTAGTGCTTGATCAGCGGGAGGAACAACCCGTTCATGATGTCGTGAACGACCGACTTGGGTTCGATGTGGCAAGGCCCCGTGAACACTGAGCCAGAGGCGTCGTGGAAGTCGCCGTGGCCGGTGCCCTGCACCGTGGTGGACATGCGGTACTTGGTCGCGCGCTCGTGCAAGTGATACGTTTGACAGAGATCGCAACTCGCCGATCCGTTGACGTCGTTATCACCCGAGGCGGTCCACAGATGGTAGTTTGCGTCGTGCGGGTTCGACTGACTGGTCTTCAAGAAGTCCACCGGCAACATGCTGCTCAACAGGACAATATCGTCAATCGTGAAGTAGCTCGGCGTGTAGCCGTCGTAGATGCGGTCGTACGCCCGCGCGATGCCCTCGGCCCCTCGGCTGTGGCCGATCCATGTAATGCGACTGGAATCGATATGCCCGTTCAGGACACCGCCCTGAATCGATCCCTGATTGCCGATGATGTAGTCCGTGTTGGTCAACGTTGTCGTCGACGCTGTCTCAATGCCGGGGCCCGTGTTGTTTTCGTGGCTCATCACGACATAGCCGTAGGAGGCCATGTGATAGCCGATATGATCGTACCAGGTGTAATTGTGGCCGTTGCCATGGCTGATGACGATCAACGGGAGTTGGCCCATCGACGAGATGTTAGTGGGATAGTACGTGTCCTGACCGAGCCACGAACCACCACTGTAGGTGATCTCCGTGACGGCCAACGGGCCTGGCTGTGTCGTATCATGGACAAGATACAAACCGGCCTCGTCTTCCAGCCCGTCGATGTAGTCCCCATTCGTCAAGTAGCCGTCCCGATCGAAATCGAGAACAACGTCATAGCCGACACCGAGGCCGAGACCCGCGTCCGCGCTTAACTCGTATGCGGCAATAACTGAGAACGTGTTGGCCTGAATCGTGCCGCCACTAAAGGTCACAGGTTGTGAAACACCTCTGGCATCCACAAGGGATGAATCTGCCATCCACTGGGTTTCGTTCTTCGCGTTGACGATGAAGAGGTCGCACGTTCGGCCGATGACGCCGGGATACCGTGTGGGATCGATCGCAACCTTCACTTCCGCATCTACATTGAAAGCCTTGACATATTCGAAGTAGGGATAGCCTGCAAGCGAGTTGCCCGCGAGCTGTGCCTTGGTGGGTGTTGCCGGCTGCGGGCAAGAGACGCTTGCACAGGCAACATCGTCGCCCTGGTAGGTGCCGCTGACCGCCAGACAATTCGCCTCGGTCATCGCGCTGGCGCAGCTGCCATCGGGCATGCAGCAAGCACCGCTCGGCGGCTGCGGGCAAAGATTGGGCTCACACATTGTTCCCGCACCCTGCCAGTTACCGGTGCAGTCGCCCTGAAGGACATAATCGCAACTGCCATCCAACATGCAGCACGCGCCCAAAAGCGTGCATGGATCAGGAGAACAATCGACGCCCGCACCCTGCCACACTCCGTCGCACTCGCTTTCCAACGCCTGTGAACAGGTGCCGTCGGGCAGACAACAGGCGCCCGGTTGCGGACATGGATTCGGTGAGCAGGCGATGCCATCGCCTTGATAAGTGCCGCCGGCCGTGTCACAGGCCGATTCTTCGATGTCGCCGGTGCAACTGCCGTCGGCGAAGCAACAGGCCCCCACAAAGATGCACCCGCCGATGTCGGACACGGTTTCTTGTGAGTCGAAGCCACCGCCCGAGGCGACGAGTCCGCCTTCATAGTAGATGTTGTAGTAGCCGTTTCCGTAATCGCAACAGATCCCGTCGCCGTAGGAATCGAAAATCGTGAAGTCGTGGCAGCCGGCATACGTCACGCAAATCTCGTGGGTATAGAGCGTGAAATCCGAGTAGTCGCTGCCGCCGGAAGCGATGACGCCTCCGCCCTGAAGGGACAGCGTCCACGTAGTCTCGGATGCGTAGTCATCCGTGTATATCTCGATGACGATCGTGGCTTCGGGGCAATACGGTTCGCACGGGTTTGGCGAGCAGGTCGTCCCGTCACCTTGATAGAGGCCCGAGCAGGCGGCTTCCGTGGTGATGGAACAGGAACCGTCCGGCACGCAGCAGGCGCCTTGGGGTTGCGGGCAGGGATTGGGATCGCAGTCGGTGCCGTCACCCTCGTACGCGCCACCGGAGCCCGTGCAGGCTGCTTCGGTGTCGACCGTGCAGGAACCGTTCGTAAAACAGCAGGCGCCGGTCTGAGGTGGCGTCAACAACGCAACAACGAACGGTTGGATATCAAGGCCGTCGTAGGAGAGGTCGCCGTTCATGTCGGCGTTCTCGATGCAAGTCCATGACTGCTCGTACGCAACGGGGTCCACGAGCGCCAGCACGAAAGGACCGATATCGTCGACGGTCAGATCGCCGTTACAGTTCATATCACCGAGCGTGGCCAATGCTGCGGTCGGGGAAAAAAACCATACCGCCGTGGTCACGAACAGTGCGCGCACAAAACCTCTACTCGATGTGGTCATTGCCATTCCTCGAATCTGATTTTTTCGGATCTTTCCGCTACCTTTCCCGTTGGACGTGGCTCACCCTCCTGGTATCCGAGGTTAACCAAAATAGGCTGAAAAGTCAATCGATGTGAGTGAAACAGTACTGGCACACCTCTATGAAACGATATCAGTTTCAATGCAGCGACCGGAGACCTGATACACAAAGGCCGAATCCTCAGCGCATAGAAAAAACCTGTCGCAAAACGACAACCCAAAAACCGCGGCGCTCACAGAAGGGTGTCGGTCTACAACAGGTTTTTAAGGATCGGCGGAGCCTGCATTCGTCGCGTATCTTCCCTGAATAGGCTCCGCCGGGCACTCTCCATGAGCACCGTTACCTAGGTGGTATCGGTCTTATCCTTGACCGGTTTCCCGATACGGGGTTTTCGCTTCTTGCTGACCACGAGCGCGCCGGGCAGAAGACCCCAGGCGAGCAGTTCACTGTTCGCCATCTCGCGCACAAGGTCGGATGTTACCACCTTCAAACCACAATTGAAAATAAGTTGCTCGACACGACCGGCGATCATCCTTGATGCCGGCGCATCGAGCGAGTGCTGTTGTCCGAGAGAAGCGACGAGGCGTCCCTTGTTCCAGCGGTGCTGGACGAATCGTCCATCTCTGGCATTCCGACTCGCGACCATCTGCCATCGGCGCTGGCGGTCACGGGTCTGCGCGTTTTGCCGGATCGCGAGGCCTCCCGCCGCGTGACCCGTTTGCGTCAGAACCACTTCGACAAGTTCCAGCAGCTGTTCGGATGGGATCGACGTATTGGGATACGAGACCGCCAGGTAATCCTGAATCGCCTCGGCCAGTCCGTTGGCGGCCGAGTTGTCCAACCCGCACGGATCGCCCGCTGATTGAAGGGCATTGCGTATGCTGTTCCGCAGCTTGGCAATCTGAAACGGTTCGAGTGCGGCATCCCGCTTGCGAACTTTCGTCACGATATCCCTGGGTGACAACTTACTCATGGAACAAATCCTGCTGGCCGTCAACCTCGCGCCGATCTTCATCCAGGATATCTTGCGCTTCCTGGATCACGTCGCCAAGGTGGAATTCGTGATACATGCTGGCATACCTGAGGTACGCGACTTTGTCATGCTTGCGAAGTCCCGCCGCCATGGCCTTGCCGAGGTACGTACTTGGAACTTCACGATCGAACTTACGAAAGACGCTCTCTTCCACTTCCGCAACAATGGACTCAAGCATCGCAGCCGGAACAGGTCGCTTCCAGCAAGCACGACGCAAACCGCCAAGCAGCTTCTCACGCTCAAACGGTTCTCGAGTTCCATCTTTCTTGATGACCAGGAGCCTGGGGCTCTCCTCGATCCGCTCGTAAGTCGTAAACCGCTTCTCGCACGCCAGACACATCCGCCGGCGACGAATCACCGCGCCACCTTCGGTCGCCCGGGAATCGATCACCTTGTCCTGCCGATGTTCTTTGCAGAAGGGGCATTGCATCTCGGTATCGCAGCTCGATGGCAGGGCACTTCGCCCGCCCAACATCTAGTATGATAGGGAAACTACGACCCCACAGAAAGGGTGTCAAGAAAAAAACGCTTCCCCGATTCTGGTTCCGCCTACATTCCATTAAACTGCCACGCCCCCGATGATCTTGAGGAGCCACACTGGGCAGCCTCCTTGAAGGACTTCCATGCGGCGACTGGCCGGTGATTTGTTTGGGAAAGGTGAGCAAGGCAGGCAATGGGAAGGTTGATCGAACACGAACTCGGTGGGATTCGAATCCTCGGATACAGCGTCGCCGGCGAAGAGACCGTCATTGCCGCGCCGGAACTCAACGTCTGTTTCGACATCGGCAAGGCCCCCGCACAGATTCTCTCCGTGGACAACGTCCTGCTCAGCCACGGCCACATGGACCACGCCGCCGGAATCGCCTACTACTTCAGCCAGCGGAACTTCGTGGGAAACGAATCTGGCCGCGTCCTTCTGCCCACAGCCCTGGTGGATCCCATTCGCGATCTCCTGCGCGTCTGGGGGCGTATCGAAGGCCATATCTCGCCGAGCCACATCGACGGTCTCGAACCCGGAACCGAATTCCAACTGCGACGCGGCCTCGTGGCGCATGCCTTCGCGGTCAATCACGAAGTCCCCGCGCTTGGTTTTTGTGTGGTCGAAACGCGCCATAAACTCAAGCCGGAATACGCCGATCGCACCGGCCCGGAACTTGTCGCAATAAAAAAACAGGGCATCGAAATCGAATACAAGCAGGAAATCCCCCTGGTCGCTTTTTGCGGCGATACTGCGGAGGGGGCGTGGGTCGAAAACGAATATGTCCGGAAGGCAAAGGTGTTAGTTCTCGAATGCACCTTCTTCGAAGCGGACCACGTTCGACGAGCCAGAGCCGGCCATCACATGCACGTTCGCGACGTCGCCCGAATCCTGCCGAAGCTCGAGAACGAGCACTTCCTGCTCTCCCATGTCACCCGCCGCACCGCCGTCAGACAGGCCCGCCAGATGCTGGCGAAGATGGTTTCCGCCGAAGTGATGGACCGCGTGACCTTCCTCATGGAGGGTAGATTGTACCGATCACCGCGTCGCCGGAACACACCTTTCAAGGACTCTCCTCTCCCCGATGAACCTCGGCCGTAGCGTCGCCCCTCCTTGGCCGACGGAAATCACCCGTTTGCTCGCCCCCCACAGAGTCGAACGGTGACCGCTTGCTAACGCGCGCGGCTCTGCTCACTGGCTACACGTCCGTGTCCCATAATAAAAACGTTTCGATTACCTGTTTTCCTATACCCAAACCGTCGGGCACGATGCAAATGACCGACATTGCTTACAGGACCACCGGTTGCATGTGAGCTGCGGATGAGAGAGACAAAACCAGACACCTTCGAGAACGAACGCAAACCCGCGACGGGCGATCAGACGATCCCGCATTACGCTTCGTCTCACTTACCCGGCACACCCTTCTACCTCGGTTGCGCATTGGTGCTCGGCCTCTCGCTGTTCGCCGCAGCCTTTCGGATCGACGTTCCGAGCATGTGGATGGACGAGGCCTCCTCATGGCACAACGTCCGCGGCGGGTGGGGACGGTTGTTCTCATATTGCGTCGGCGGTGATGACAGCAGTGGCCTGGCATACGCCCACATACTGAAGGTTTGGACGGCTGTCGTCGGTGACCGACCCGAGGCGCGGATGCGGTGGCTCAGCATTGCAATCACGCTCGCCTTCGTAGCTGTCATGATCAAGGTCGGCTACGCGCTCTGGGGCAAAGCGGCAGGACTCTGCGTGGGGCTCCTGGTTGCGCTGCACCCGCAGGTCATTTTCTGGTCGCGCCAGGTTCGGGCGTACTCTCTCGTATTCCTCGCGACAGCCATCTGTCTCTGGGGGCTGATCGTCTACCTCCGTAGCGGCCCAACGGGCTCATCTCGGGAATGTGGCACCGGCGTCTCGCCGGTGGATTCACCGCCGGGACGCCTGTGCCACAGCGATCTTCGGACGGACTCTCATGGAAATTCGCAGTGGCTTTGCATCGGCACTTGCCTACTGGTCCTCTCTCACCTGTTCGGTTTCTTCTTCCTCTGCGGTATGGCATTGTTCCTCGTCATCATGGCATGGCAGGGGCAAAGTGGGCGGAAAAGTCTGATGAAGGCTTTTTTTGCTGTGGCTCCGCTGAAGTGGGCGGCCGTGCTTGGGCTTGGCTGGGCCGTCATCATGCGGTCCCGGATTCAGGATTCGCTGACGAACTTCTGGATCAGCGGGACTGTCAGCGAAAACGCCGTCGCCATGTTCGGCAGTATGCTGCCCATATTCTGGCTTTCCGGCACGTTCCTGCTCGCGGGCCTGGCCCTGCTGTGGATCAATCGCGCAGGTCGCACCGAACGCATCGTTCTGCTTAGCGTGGCAATGCTTACGCTTCCTGTGCTGATCGGCCCTTTCTTCGCCACACTCATGGCGAGCGGTGGCCACAACTTCATCCACCCCCGCTACGTCGTGCCGGCAATCCCTGTCCTGCTGCTGCCGATTGGGTACCTGTTCTCGAAAGCCCCGCGCGGGCTCGGCGTGGCGGTCGCGCTGGTGACGGCCGTTGGCATTGCGCACGCAAGCGGTGTGCCGCGTCTCTATCGAAGCGACGCCCCCTGGGGCGATGACGCGCGGCGCGCGGCCGCCTTTCTGAAACGCGAGGTCGGCCCGCAAGATCGTGTACTCCTCGTGCCGTGGTGTGAACGGATCACGTTCGAGTACTACGGCGTCGACACCGCGACAATGCAAGGTGCGCCGAGGGACAACGTGCAGACATGGCTGGCTGAACAACAAACGCAACAACAAACGAAGCCACAGACCTCCACCAAACGCTGGTGGCTAGTCCTAATCCACGGCGAACCCAACCGAGATTACAGAATTTCAACGACAGGCACGCGAGAATGGGATTTCGGCAAACTCCGCCTCCTCCGCCTGGACGACTCCTCCAACAACAGAACACACCTCAACGCGAATCCCTGATCCCTTCACCCTCATCCTTCATCCTTCCGATTGATCCCCCTCACCGCATCCCGCAACACCGACAATCCCGCCTGCCCGAGGAGATCGACCTTCACAAAACCCAACGCCTCAATCGCATCCATATCGTACTGCGCCACCAGCATCCCCTTGGGGGATCGTTGCAGCGGCACCAGATTGCTCAACGGTTCGGGCGACACCACCAGGCCACAAGGGTGCATCGCCCAGTGACGCGGCAGGCCCTCGAATTCTCGTGCAATCCGCAGGATCGTTCGGTAAGGCTCCTCATCGATAGAGATGTTGCCCTGAGCCTTCGGGGACTTGGCGATGGCGCCGGATAAACTCCGGGCGGAGACGCGCGGTAGGAGCTTCGTCGTGCGATAGACCTCGTGCGGTGGCAGGCCGTACACCTTGCCAAGCTCCGCAACAGCCGCCCTGGCGTGAAAGGTGTTCGGCGAGCCGATCATCGCCACGCGGTCGTGCCCCCACCGTTCATACACCCAGCGAATCACCTGGTCGCGCTCGTCCCAGGGCAAGTCGAGATCGATGTCCGCCATCTTGCTGAACTTTGCTCGTTCCGGATTGATGAACCGGTCGAACGGTAAATCAAACCGGAAAGGGCACGCGTGGCTCACACCCAAAGCGTAACAGACCAGCGAGTCCGCCGCCGACCCGCGGGCAAGAAACGAGATGCCTTCGCGGCGACAGTATTCGGCAATCTCATGGAAGACGAGGAAGTACTCGCTGTAGTGGACCTGCTCGATGATGGTGAGTTCGCGTTCGAGGCGTTCCAGCGCTTCGGCGAGCGTGGCGCGCTTGCCGCCGATCCCGCGCAAGGGCGGCTGCTCAACGTAGCGGCGTCGACACCCGGCGGTGGCAAGATCGCGTAGATGCTGTGCAGCAGAGCGGCCGTCCGGCGATACGAAATCGGGGAACCGGCTTTGCGAAAAGTCCAGCTTGGCGTTGCACTGCTCGGCGATCTTAAGCGTGTTGGCGATCGCGTCCGGCCGCCGAGCGAAGAGCCGCTGCATCTCTTGCGGCGTTCGCAAGTGCCATGCCCCGTGCGGCTTGTGAGGATGCGGCTGGTCCAACAGCGTCAACGTGCCGATGGATGACAACGCCTTGAGCGCGAGTGACTGGTGCTTCCGCAGTGTTCGCGATTCGCACGACGCCACGACGGGGATGCCAAGTTCGTCGGCCACGCTAGCCCGACGTCGGGCGCTGGCGGCGCTGCCTGCGTCGTGGATGGCCAGTTCGATGTAGAGACGTTCGGTGAATGCCGCTCGCAATTCATCCCATGTTTCGGCAGGGAGCGTGTGGCACCGCCGTCTCGGCGGTGGAGACACAGGCGAGACGCCTGTGCCACAACTCTCCTGTAATCTGCTGGCGTTGTAAGCCTTGCTCTCCCATCTGCCTATCATGCAAACCAGGTCGCCCGCATATCCACACAGATCGTCAATGCCGAGACCAGCCTCGCCCAGATGATATAAAGAGATCAACCGGCACAGGTTCGCGTAACCGCCCAGATTCCGCGCAAGCAGCGTGACCGAAACGCTCCCGCTCTCCGCGGCGTCTGCTCGGTCCTCAAAGCCAACCGCCAACTCCGCCCCAAAGATCGGCTTAACGCCTGCATCGTGGCAAGCCTGCTGAAACTCCACAGCCGCATAAAGCCCGGCCCGATCCGTCATCGCAACAGCCGGCATCTCGCACGCGGCAGCAAACCCGGCAAGTGCCCGAGGCGTCGCGAGCGCCGAGCCGAACGAGTAAGCGGTGCGGTTGTGGAGCGAAATGTACATCGTGGAGAGGGCTATTAGCTGTCAGCCTTCAGCTTTCGGCGATCAGTCTTCGTCTTTCTTGACAACCGGCGTGCCGCACTCCGAACAGATGCCGCTGACATTACAGGTCAGGTTGTAGCCGCAGGCCTGGCAGTGATCCTCGGGATAGCGATGCTTCAACCAAGGGAAGTGCTGATACAGATTCTCTGCCCACAAGAGGAACGTCAAGGGAACCAGCACCAGCAACGCGAACGAGAACGGAAGCTGTATGTGGTAGTAGCCTGGAGCCCCGTGATACTCGACCGCATGGCGTGTCTCGTGTGAGTAGTCTATCTCCAAATCCAGTTGCCCCCGCTCCAGTGCCATGAAGATGCCGTGGCCCGGGTGTCCTGCTTCTCCTCGAAGTGGTGGCAACGCATGGCTAATCGAAGTAATAAGCGTAAGAATCACAGCCGTAAGGAGCACACTCCATTTGAGAAACCGGCGGACCCCAGGGCGCTGAAAGAAACTCCTTTGGATCACTATTCCGATGACCATGACAAGCAAAACCGAGACGACGAATACATCAAGGCAGCCGCCACAATCTAGACGGTGGCGGTTGCTCCAGAATGACAGGATCGTCAATCCAAACCAGAGGGGGAGAAGACTCCAGCGTAGCCTGCGCCGTCTTTGAAATGCCCGTGGATCCCTCATTTCGCTATCCAGTTACTCACGGTCTGTGGCAACCCCACATCATACTCTGACAACTGACAACTGGAAACTGATAGCTGACCGCTGACCGCTAACAGCTAATAGCTAACAGCTTCAAGTCATGCCCACGCATCATCGCCTTGCGCCCATGTCGTTCCCGAATCTCCTCGCACATTACCGCCAGCCGTCGCTCGCGCTCTTTCACGCCGAACAAATCCAACTGGCCGAATCCGCTGTATACGTTTGACAGCCGGACCAACACCATCCGCAGCCGCACGCGGCGGTCCCACAATCGCCGCAGCAAGCGAGACAGAATCGGGTAGGCGTGTTCCTCCACGTCCGTCGGCTCGCGCAGGCTTTCCTGGCCCTGGTGTTCGTCCATGTCGGTGTAGCGGATCTTCACCGTGATGGTGCGAATCTGTTTGTTGTCCGCCCGGACCTGTGCGAACGCCTTGTCCGCCAGATGTCGCAGCGTCGCCTCGATAAAGGCCGTGTCCGTCGTGTCCGTGTCGAACGTCTCTTGATGGCCGTACGACTTGGCGTCCGGTCGGGTTGTTTCGACCGGGCGATCGTCGATGTTTCGGGCGAATTCCCGAAGCTGCTTCGCCCCTGAGCCGGCCAACTCCGTGAGCCAGTCCAACGGCATCTGCGCGACCTGGCCGATTCGCGACAGCCCGGCAGACCGAAACAGGCCGGTTCCCACATCGCCGATGCCTGGCAACCATTTGACTGACAGCGGATGCAGAAACGCCAACTCGCGATCGTCTCGCGGCGGGATGATGGTGAGGCCGTTGGGCTTGTGGAGTTTGCTGCCGATCTGGCTGAGCAGCTTGTTTCGGGCCAGCCCTTGCGAAACGGTAAGCTTCAGCCAATCCGCAATGTCGCGCCGGAGCTTCTCGGCAATCTCGTCCGGCTCTCGCCGCAGGCAGGCCCGACTGCCAGTCAGGTCGAGATAGCCCTCGTCGACGCTCTGCTTCTCGATGATCGGCGTAAGCTCCTCGGCCATGCCGAAGATGTTGTTCGAGAACTGCTCGTATAGCTCGAACCGTGGCGGCACGACGATCAACTTTGGACACCGACGTCTGGCGCGGGCCACCGGCATCGGCGTGTAAATGCCATGCGCTCGGGCCTCGTAGCTGGCGGAAGCGACAATGCCACGGTGCAGCCCGCCGACGGCAACCATCTTACCGCGCAATCGCGGATCAGCCGCCTGCTCGACAGAAGCGAAGAAGGCGTCGGCGTCGAAGTGGATGACGAGACGGTTCGTGTTCAGGGGTCAGTCCTAAATAAGCTATTAGCTGTTAGCCGTTAGCTATTAGCCTTTGGCCGTTGTTTGGATTTTACTTTTTGTATCAGTCCATTGAGCATACGCCTGACCTCGGCGACTTCTTCGCTGAGATGCCTGCACGCATCGGAGGGTATCAATTTCAAATCGAGGACGAGAATCAGGAAGTACTCCAACTCGCTGGCGGACCCCATGGCGATTTGTAAAAAACGGTTGAAGTCCGCGTCGGTACCTCGACCGCATCCTTCGGCGATATTGGAGGGGATTGAAGAACAACATCGCCTGATCTGGCTTCGCAGCCCGTATAGCTCGTCCTTTGGAAACGAGGCTGTTGCCCGATAGATTGCCAGCGTCAGCCAATGACTCTTCTGCCACACCGTAAGACTACGAAAGTCCTGCATCCCACGGTTCCTCACTAAACAACGAATAGCTAACGGCTAACAGCTACTCTCCTCACCACCGTATGCACCACCCCCTGAATCACCAACTCCGACAGCGGCACGAAGTCTGGGCAAGTCGGGTTTTCGGAGACCAGGTGCGGTCGGTTGTTTCGCGTGACCAGCCGTTTCAGCGTGGACTCACCATCGATCAGGGCGACGACGATCGCACGGGGCCGGGCCTCGGGCGTGAACTCGCCCACGACGATGTCACCATCGTGAATGCCTGCGCCGATCATCGAATGGCCTCGGACGCGAAGCGCGAAGCTGCGCGGCTTGGCCTGGAGGATGGCGCCAGGGTCAAGCCTCACGCAGCCGTCCCCCACACCTTCCGGCCAACCCGCGGCAATGCTCGACGGCTGGTTCGACTCGTCATCGTTCATACGGCGCCTCATGGCACGGCTTGCCGACTCCCTCCACGAATGCCTCATCGGCAAGCAGCGGGAGAACCATTACAATATACCCTAACGAAATCCGAACGTCAAGCCGCTTGGGTAAAATTAAGAAACCCAAGGGCGAATACGCCACGATGTAATGTCACTCATTTCAACTCAGGGGTGTCAGGGGCATTATCCGTGGAAAGGTTTCCGGGGGAAGTGTGGCTGGTTCCGGGTCTGCGGACAGAACTTGGCGCGAGTCCTGTTCATTGGGCGTGAGTGAACCTGAGCACCGCATCGCCGCCGGGCTGGCCGTCGCCTGAGGGCAGCAACATGTCATCCCACCAATCGCGGTCGTCGATCTCGCCATCGAGCCGTTTCCCGTTGGCGCTCACGCCCTCATCGAAGACGACCAACTTGTAGCGATCCTTCGGCAGTGCTTCGTATGTGAGCAGTGCCTGGTGCGTTTTTGCCTTGTACTCAACAGCAACCGGCCCGCGCGGACCGGATTTCGCGCCGATCAGTTTCACGTCGGTCGCCTCAAAGCTGCCGATATCCTCGCTGAATAAAAGTTCGATCACACTGCGGTCATTCGCGGTTTCGCCCACGCGTAGGTCCGCCGCCAGCAAAACAGGCGGAGGCACGAGAGTGTCATCCACATTGGCACACGTGTTCCACAATACCCAGTTGCGGTCTTCGTCTCCGCCTTCACAGTCCAAAGCCACCTCGATCCAGGCGCCTTTGATCGGGATGACGTAGTATTCCGTCCAGTCGTCGTTCCAGATCGTGTGCGTCTCCGCGCCTTCGCGCGTCACAACGTGAACGTCGATCGGCATCGTGAAGAGGCCGAAACCGTACTCCGCCTGTTTCTGCCAGACGGCCAGCTTCAGATAGTGCCGCCCCGCAGCGGTCCACGCCTCGCACTCCCACTCATAATGCGGGCTGCCCGGCTTCATGATCCACTGGTCAGTGAACCAACTCAAATCGTGCCCGAAGCTCTCCGACATCGACGCGGTGAACTCGGCAGTCGTCGCGAAGCCGCCTGTGTACTTCGCGCGGTAGTCGCGGAGACCGGCGAAGAAGACATCCGTCTCCACCACGTGGCGAAGCATATGAAGCACCCAGCACCCCTTCTCGTAGACGTCGTTGCCGCTGAAGAGGTCGTCCACGGATTGTGTCTGCGCATTGGTGCGGTAGACCCGCGCGTCGGGATTGTTGGGCCGATGTGCCGTCATTCTGTTCCAATAGGCTTCCGCGCCGCCGTTGGGTTTCATCTCGTCATAGACGGATTCGCTGTACGTCGCGAAGCCTTCGTTCAGCCAAATGTCGTACCATGTCTTGCAGGTGACGTCGTCGCCCCACCATTGATGCGCAAGCTCGTGCGCCATAATGCTGCTGTTCTTGTTGACCTGCGTCATCGAGCTGACGGTCTGATGTTCCATGTTGGCGTCGAGCCCGTCCGCTTCGACAACCGCGTACTTCTCACGAAGAAAGGGGTACGGGCCGTACCGCTCGCTGAACTTGTCGAGCATGACGAGCAACTCATCGCAGCCTGCCTTGTGGTCCGGGAGTGGTTCGTTGCGCTTCTTGTCCCAGTGGTCGGGGTACAAGTAGCTGATCACCGGCATCGACGCGCGACGATCGCGATCGAGGTAGTTGAAGGTTGATTCATACTGCTTGAAAGGGGCCACCGTCAGCGCGGCGAGGTAAGGGCTCATCGGATATTGCTCTCGCCATTTGTGCTTAACGCGCCCGCCCCAAACAGGCTCGACACCCTCGCAAACGCCGTTTGACACCGCCACCATGCCTTTGGGAACCGTGCAGTGCAATTGCATCGTCGCCTTGTCGACCAGCGCATCCTTGCAGGGCCACCAGTTCCGCGCGAAGTAGGGATCGGACAACGTGGCGACCACGAGATGATCCTGCCGCATCCACCAGGAGAATGCCCCCCAGCCGCCGCCTTCCGGATAGCCGTTGTAATCCACGACCACCTCGAAGGACTGGCCCTTGTCGTATGCCTGATCAAGCTTGATGAAGATCACGTCCTGCGCGTGTCGCCATGTCTTCACATTGCCGCCGACTGAATGCACGTGCATATTCCGGCGCAAGTCGAGATTGAAGGTCGTCAGGCCGTCGGCTTCCGATTGCGCATTGATCGTACAGACGCCGCCGACCTTCACCGCAACGACCTTCTTGCCATCGTATTCCGGGATGATCTCCACATCTAGCAAATAATGAGACACATCGGCGCCTGTCCTATCCGAACTCGCCCATGGAGGAAGATCGCCGGACGCTTCCGGAGGTTTCGTTCCAGACTCAGGATCAGCACCCAGCCACCAATCCAGCCACCGTTGGATGCCCCGCACGAACGCCTGCGACTGAGCGTCGTCGTACGCCACAGACGATCCATCAGCCGGCCCAACAGACTTTCCCTTGCTGTGGCGGTTGCCTGCCTCCAAAGCGGCCCGGCGGCACATCGAACCGTTTGTACCGTGGCCCCTCGAATCGCCTGCACCTGCGTTGCCACAGATCAGAGAAGCCAGCATCACGATGTGTACAATCATTGAAAATCTCTCTGTGCGCCCGCGGCCATTGCCCTCACGCTGGATAACGAACCTACCCGGCAACCCTATCGGTTTTCGGCGGTGCGTCGCCCTTCTGAGTATAGAAGAGCGACACCGCATGACAAACTCGCAGGCACATCTCATCAAGAAACTACCTCAGAATTGTGGCACAGGCGTCTCGCCTGTGTTTTCACCGCCGAGACGGCAGTGCCACAATGGGCTTGGCACAGTGTTGGGGTATCCTGAGATAGTTTCTAAGGGGCGCATTGCATCGAAAGGCAATCTCCAAGGCGGGGGATCGAATCGACACCCGCAATATCAACACTGTTAGCGGGACGAGTGGTCACCCTGCGGACAACCTCAGCGAAGAATGCGGCGATTCGACCCCCGGACGTGCAGCCATCCCACCCAAACGACCGATAATCGGTGCGGATTCGCCTCTGTTTCCCCATGCGCAGGGCTGAAATCGAGGCCAGTTCCCGAGCCGCGCATTCGACCGACCGAAAGGAATCCCCATCATGCCGCTAAACCGTTTCTCCCAAACTGCATCCGCCGCGATTCTCGCCGCTACGACGGCCCTGGCTGCCACGTCTCCTGTGACGGCCTGGATCATCGCCCCCGTGTCCGCCGAAAGCGTTGCTCACCCTGACGCCGAGCCTCTCGATGTCGTGGACGATTCCTCGCCGCCCCCGAACGCGGACCTGGTCCGTTCGGAGTTGGCCGGTCTGCTTGCGATTGCCGACCGGCCTCCCACATGCGGTGATTCACGTGAACGCCGCTTCGGCCGAGGAGACCACAGGCGCCTTCACGAGGACGAAGGCACGGGAGAACAACTCTACCGCAGACGCCCCCCGCATTCGCAAAGCTTGTTCGCGCCATTCGATGAGGAGGATGAGTTCGAGTCCGGCGGGACGGACGAACATTGCGAAACACACGAACTGCACGGATCACGCTGGCTGGCGCGTCCTGGCCCGGCGTGGCACGATTCAGGCCCGATGAAGGCATTCCTCATGGCCCTCGATCACCTTGATGACCTGATCGACTTCTATGAAGAGCAAGATCGCATTGAGGACATGGAACAGGCGTTGCGGAAACGTGTCCAGATGTCCATGAAGTTTGCGGAGCTTCACACCCTGGCCCAGCACATGGGACCTGACGCGGCGATACGTGAGTACTATTGTTACGTCGATCGGCCGGACCGGGCACTCGAACACGACCTGCAGCGGACCGAACAGGAAATTCAAGAGACAACGGAATTGATGGGCGATCTGCACACAGGCATCGCGCGGCTTACAAGTCGGCATGAGATGGTGGAGCAACATCGGAGAGACCTTGAAGAACGCCGCCGACACCTGCACGGCCAACTGCTTGACCTGCATGCTCGTCGTGAGGCTGAATATAGCCAAGAACTCATAGTATCGGCGGAATGTAACTCCGAAGAAATCACCCGGCTCTCAAACGAAGTCGAGTCGATCACGAAGACATTGGCGGATAAACGCATCAGCGAGGAACGAAGACAGCGTCTTGGAGATCGCCGCGACGACCTATCGCGCGAACTGCGCGACCTCAAGAGCGAGCAAGCCGAAGTTCGTGTGGCACTCGAACAGCACCGGAAGGAGGCTACCCGGCTGCGCGATCGCGAACGCCG
>CAZTAR010000042.1:0-17463 GCA_964611695.1 uncultured Planctomycetaceae bacterium
CTTGACACGCAACGGGCTTTCATAGAAGAGCCGCACGCGTCAGAAAGCGGTCAGCATTCGATTGGATAGAAGGCCGGCATATCGGTTTGCCCCGTCGGCCACGGGGGGCCGACGTTGCGGCGAAACATGAAGTGCAAACCATGAAAGGCCCCCAGTGCTCTATCACTGGTCGAGTGACGGGTGCCACTGGCGGACAAGCCGCCAGTGGCACCCACGTTGCCCGCGTGTCCCTCTCACGATGGATTTCTGGCACTGAGGTAGCTGATGGCTCAAGAGTGCAAATCAAAAACGAATGTCAAAAAGACCAAGGGTGCAACGCCTGAGGCACTTCGAGAATCTCTGCGCGAGCAGCGGATTTTCTATCACAACATCGATGTTCGCGATGGCGTGCGAACCCGATTTCCTGAAGACTACGAGGAAGTATCCTATCTCCGTCTGGCTGAGCGGAAACTTGAACATGTCTCGGCGTTGCTTGGAGAGTACCGCGGAGTGCTGACCGGTCGCCGTGTGCTTGACGTCGGGTGTTGCGAGGGATTGTTCAGCTTTCAGGCGGCACGAATGGGTGCGGCGGCGGTGGTCGGTCTGGAGCGGAACCGGCGCTCCTACCTGCGGGCGTGTTTGGTTCGAGAGGCGATTTCCTGCGAGGGCGTCTCGTTCATACACGGGGCCATCGAGAACTTTAACCGAGAGGAGAAATTCGAGGTCCTGTTCGTCCTCGGGCTCTTGTACCATGTGGTCAGTCCGT
This sequence comes from uncultured Planctomycetaceae bacterium, assembly GCA_964611695.1. Taxonomy (GTDB): domain Bacteria; phylum Planctomycetota; class Phycisphaerae; order UBA1845; family UTPLA1; genus CAZTAR01. The sequence goes on from CAZTAR010000042.1 coordinate 746, forward strand.
TGCATGTCCTGCACCAACTGCATTCATTATGCACGAATCGCCTTTTTGCGACCGTTCCGGTTCAATCCTTTGGCGGGGAGGATTCGGCCCTGTGCCGGCTTGATCGTTATCTGGACGCGGGGCATTTCTGGTCTTTCAACGCGGCTTTCGTGGAGCGGATGTTCGAAACGAGCGGTTTTTCGATCGTCTCACGTCAGACGGTGGAGGTGGATTGGTCCGGCAGTGCCACGGCGACGGCACCGCGGCCTGAGTGGTGGTTTGTCGTGGCCGAGCCGCTGCCCTGTCCGGCGCATCACGTTTTTGACGAAACGTTGGATGAGGAGTTCCCGCCGTCTGAGACGAAGCGAAGGGCGGCGGTTCGAGGGGTCTGGCCGGAACTAGGGCGGCGTTATACAAAGCCGGTGGCGCTCTTCGGGGCGGGGCTGCATACGCGTTGGCTGCTTGACCAGGTGGCCGATCTGGCAGGGCCTGACATCGACTGCGTTTTGGACGATCGCGAGCAGGTCGGCGAGTGCATCAACGGTCTGCCGGTCCGGCGACCGAAGCCGGAGGATGCCGAGCGTTTCGCCGCCGTTTTGATTTCCAGTTGGCATCGGCACGGGGTCATCGAACGACGGTGCCGGGCGCTATTCGGCGATGCCCTGCCGGTCATTTCGTTGACTTCTGATGTGCAGTTGCCAGCCGATTAGAGAGTTGAGGGTGCATACTTCCCGGTAGCGTCGGCCCCGCGTGGCCGACGGAGAAAGCCGGTTTGTGTTCGCACCCTCCTCAGTCGAGCGATGACCGCTTGCTTACGCGCGCGGCTCTGATCTTGTCCTGCGGCAGATGCCCTTTCAAGCCAAACAAGAAGCCCTAACAACCCCCCGCGAACTTCAAGAAGTTGTCTGTCAGCAGGTCACAATACTGGATGCGATCCGTTTCGGTTGCCCGGCATTCGGCCGCTATATCGTCGACGGACTTTCCCAGATTTGCCGGCCCATCCGGGTATATCCGAGCCCACTGAGCCACTCTTGACGCGGAGGCTTCTGGGTGGAACTGGAGGCCCACGCATTGCCCGTGGACGAATGCCTGATTGCGGCATGTCTCGGACGATGCGAGCAAGGTGGCGCCGTGTGGCAGGTCGAACGTATCGCTGTGGAACTGCGCCATCGGAAAGGCGGGCGGAAAGTCGGCAAAGAGTGGTGATCGGGTCCCTTCTTCGTTCAGGCGAATCTCGCAAGTCCCATACTCGCCGACGTCGCCTCGTCGCACTTCCGCGCCGAGCACCTGTGCCAGGAGTTGGCTACCGAAGCAGATTCCAAGAGTGGGCTTTTCCAGGGCCACGGCACGCGCCACGAGTCCCAGCGCATTCATCATCCCCGGGTCTTTGTCGATATCTCGACAACTTTCCGGTGATCCGAGGGCCAGCAGGGCGTCGAAGTCCGCGACATCGGGCAAACGTTCTGTCTGGTATGGTGCGGCGACGGTGCAGGCTATGCTACGCCGGTGGAGTGCGGTCCCCATGAGATCGGCGTCGCATAGTTCGTGATTCTGCAACAGCAGGACTTTCATCGATGTCCGCACGTCTCCAAAGATCCTCGCATCAAGAGGTTGCGTATTTCATATGGGTGGTACGGGCATCTTGCCCGTGCGGCTACGGGCGAGACGCCCGTACCACCCACCGGCATTCATTCAGTCTATTTATGCGCACGCCCTAACCACCCCCGACAACCCATCGGCAAACGTTGATACAGATGAGGCCCCCGTAGGTGCCGAGGACATAGCCCGCAATGGCGAGCAGCACGCCGACCGGCGCGAGGACGGGGTTAAAAGCACTGGCAACGATCGGCGCCGAGGCCGCGCCGCCGATGTTCGCCTGTGAACCGACCGCGACGAAGAAGAAGGGAGCGCGAATCAGCTTCCCAACGGTCAGGAGGATGACGATGTGGAAGAGCATCCAGGTCGCACCCATCGCCAGGTAGTACCTTGCCTCGGGTTCGATCAATCTGTTGAAGTCCGCCCCCGCGCCGATGCAGGCCACGAGCAGGTAGATCATCACGCTGCCGATCCGCGACGCGCCCGCGCCTTCGAGATTTCGCGCGCGCGTGAACGACAGCACCATCCCGACGGTCGTGACGATGACAATCTTCCATCCGAAGGCGTTAAGGAAGCCCTTGTCCATGAGGTATGCGAAGAACGGAACATCCATCATTCGCAGGCCAACCACATGGGCGACCCATGCCAACGCAAATCCCATCGCGAGAATCACCAGCAGGTCCGCGAGGCTCGGCACGCGGGACACTCGAGCCTGGAAATCCTCCATTTTCCGTTCGAGGAGGGTAATCGCCGACGTGTCGCCGCCGAACCAGCGATCCACGGCTGCATGGCGGCCGGCCAGGAACAGCAGGACGCCCATCCAGACGTTCGCCACGGCTACATCAACGACGATGATCGGGCTGATTGCGGCATTGCTTGCGCCAAAAACCTTCTGGAGTGCCACAGCATTCGCGCCGCCGCCAATCCAGCTTCCCGCCAGGTAGGCCATGGGCTGCCACGCGTCGGCCGGCAGCTTGCTCTGCCACAGCCAAAGCGCCGCCGGCCCGCCGATCACGACGCCTGCGGTTCCGGCCAACAGCATGATCCCCGCCTTCGGACCCAGACGAACAATCCCCCGCACGTCCAGCGAGAGCGTGAGCAGCAGTAGACTGGCGGGCAGGACGAAGTGTTTGACCCACTTGTACAACTCGCATTCGACTGGAATGATGCCGCAGGTCGACAGCGTCGTCGGCACGAAGTAGCAGAATACCAGTGCCGGGACCACCTTGTAGATGGCCCCAATTCCCCGCTGCTGCGAGGTCCAGAATATTAGGGCGAGCACGACGAGTAGTACGGCAAGAACGCCTGCCTCGGATTGGATGAGTGGGGCGATCGACTCGACCGGTTGCGTGGTCGCCGATCCATCGGCCATGTTCGTCGTCACAGGCACCATCCACCCGATGGTAACGGCGCGTGCCCGCCGCGCCTACGGCGTCCGCGCAGCTGAAGGCTTATCGAAAACAAGAGTCCCTTTGAAGCTGATGGCATCTCGGACGGCCATTGCGGGCTTGAGGTGTTCCTTGTTAGCTGCGGGTGGGCTGAGCTTCTGGAGGTGCGTGATCCTCTCCCCGGTTATGGATTGTGATTCGGACGGCGGAAATTGGCGTGAGGCTCGCGAGGATTCTGCGTTGAACCCCATACAGGTGGAGTTGCCTTGGGAATTCAGGAGACGGACCATGGACACGACCACCAGCATTTCGAGTGACAATCAAAACATTTCTCCTTCTCAGACTCGACATCGCTTCTTTGAGGTGTACTGGGAGTTGAAAATCCTCTTCTGGGGTCTTGCGCTCATCGCCATTGCCAGTGTGGCATGGTATGCCTGGATGATTCGCGGATTGTAGCCTCTCAATAGTGATTCTTGGGGCGGCGTCCGCCGGGGTCGGGAGATTGCGGTAGGCCGGAGTGATTCAGCGGTTTCACCGTTGCAAACCTTCCGCGCGACCGAAAAAAAAGTGATTCGTGGCTTGTCTTACAGCTAGCTTACGGAACAATAAAGATGGAGGCTGAGTTGGTCGCGAGCCAAGCGGCGTCACCCTATCTTGGACGCCGAAGCGTGTCTTTCATGTTGGCTCTTATGTGGCTCTCAACCTCGATGCGATAACCGGCCTTTTTGGTCGGAGCAGCCCGGCACATTCTTGAGGCGCTGATAGCGCCGACCAAGGAACTGGAGTCCTCGCACTTCTCCAGGCGTTCCTTACAAAGGGCGGATCATGAGGGTTCCCGCCTCAGGTCGATTAGCGCGGTCCCTGCACAGGGTTTGGGAATGAAGCGAGATTGATTGGATCGAAGGTATTGCCACGGGTGGCGTGCGCGAAGGTGCGACGGGGATGGCGTGGTGTGGGTGTCCCGGAAACACATTTGTTCTTTGTGGAATAGGTTTGTGTTGCGGACAGTTTAGACAGGTAGCTAGAGGGTGGAGTGGGAGTCGCTTCTCCGGAGGGGAAAGGGGCACGCGTTTTGCCAACCGTGACTGGCCTCGGTGAGGCAAACCAGGATCGACGGGGAAAGTCGAAGACTCATCGTTGATTGAACACTGGTTTGTGACGCTTTCCGGTAGGGGCGATGGTCGGTCATGTTCGGGGCGCTGGGTCTTCGTAACGGTATCGGCCGCGGCGCCCACGAGAAGGCCGTGGCGGGGCCGATGGGACCGCCACGGCCACCTCATATCCCTCGTCATTGCTTCGCTTCTGTGTCAGCCGAGCAGTTCCTGGAATTGTGACTTAGCGTGATTGAGTTCGGCGACGGGGTCGGCGCTGGTCGATCGCGTGAGGATGATGTCGTCGCAGAAGCCGGCCTCGGTCAGCGCGGCGAGGAAGCGTTCCGTGTTGAGATGTCCCCGGCCGTGCGGGACTTCATGTCCCGTGGTCTGGCTCGAAGACGGGATCGCGTCGCGTGCGCGGACGAGCTTGATTCTGCCGGGGAGCATTCCTCCGACTTGGCAAGGGTCCTCGCCGTTCATCAGCATCGCGCCTGAATCGCAACAGGCGGCCAGGAACGGACAGTTAAGTTCCCTCAAGATCCGTGCCAGGGAGGGGGTACTGAGGTCGGTTGTTTCCACCGCGACGACCACGCCCAAGTAGTCGGCATCATCCGCGAGCAAGGTCAGTGTTTCGCGAATTGCCTCTGCTCGATCGCTTGCTGGATTGGAAGAATCAGCATCCTCGAATGTGCCGATGGACGTTGAGACGGTTGGAACCCGGAGCGACGCCGCGAGGCGGATGACTTTTCGCATGGAATCGAACCGCCGTTCGCCGGCCGCGTCGCGACCGTAGGCGGAACCTCCAACGGGACCGCGGAGGCTGGCGAGTCGGAGGCCGAGGTCGTCAAGGTGTTTTCGGAGATGGCGTTGGCCGGTTTGCGAGAGTTCGTCCAAGGAGACGGGACCCTCGGTTGCGGCAATGTCGACGGCTCGAAAACCCAAAGCCCGTGCTTGGTTCATCGCCTTCTTGAGATCGAGATTGAAGTCATCGAGGCAAACTGCCAAACTCGGCGTCTTCATGTTTCTTCTCGCCCAGGGGTCTCATGGATTATCGCAGGATCGCCATCGCGCCGACGGCCGAAGCCGCGATGTTATCGCGCATGCGGAACAGTTCCAAGGGGACGTACGTGTTGCGGAGTTTTATCGAATCGTGGGTGTGATAAGAAGACGCCGCGGACTGAGGGGATCAGTGGTTGTACTTTGCTTCGAGCGATTCGCGTTGCTGGTGGACGAAGTCTTTCAGATCACCGTCGCTGACGGGGACGAACTCTCCGCCGGTGGGGCGGGCGATTGAGGAGAGGTCCTGTTTGGCGGCAGCGCCGAAGGCGATGACGTGAACAACGGCCCCCGTCTGTGCCGCGTTTTGCCGGAGGATGTCCAATTCGGGTTGTTCGACTGGCTTTGAGAGGACGAGGAAGACCTCGTCCGCGTACCAGCCGGTTGCGATTGAGAGGGCCTTTGAGAGATCGGTGCTGCCTGAGGGTAAACGCGAGAGAAGAACGCCGTGCGATCCCTGCAAGTCGCCGCCGGGTTCGTGGACTTCGAGGAAGGTCCGGCCGTTCCCTCCAACAGCCTGGACGATCCCGAATCGCTTGGTGCCAGGCGGGATCCTCTCGTTGACGCTGTTTGTGGCGAGTGCAATATCGTTGATGAAGGGAGCCATGGTCTGGTCGCCGTCCACGACATAGCCAATGGTCTCCCCCTTGATGGGGACGCCGAAGTAATCCAAACCTTCTTTTGATTCGTTAGACGCCGTTTCGGTGATGAGCGATCCTCTGCCGCGTAGCCTGGAAATACCGGAGGGATCTGTCGGCTGTGTGCCGGCATCAGCGACAGCAATGAGGGTTGAGGCAGCGGGCTGTGATCCCGAGGTCAGACAGGCAACGAGACAAACCGTCACGACGGTCAGAGAGACAGTGCCGAAAAGGACCGGTCGTCGGCGCATCAGTTTGATCCAACGAGGCCGCGAATCAGGGGGTTGGCTTTGATTGGGTTGAACAGACCTGGCGGCCTTGCTCGCCGGTGTCACCATTTTGAGCGGGGGACGGTCGGGTCGCTGTGTGGGTCGAGATCGAGTATGCCGGGGGAAGTAGGGCACCTGGATGAGGCGATGGCAGTGTTGGCAACGACATTGCGCACCCTGGAACGCCGAATCCAGGAGTAACTGATGACCACAGTTTCTACACTTCAACCGTAGCGGCATGAACACCGCTCCCGAGACGAAACACCCACTCATTGGTCCACAGCACAGACACTACTTGGGCCGCCGATGACTTGGGGTTGCAGTTGATGTGTAAGACTGCTGCAACATCCGAACGCATCAAGCCTTAAGACGACAGCCTTTGTGCTGATCGTTCACCTACCGATGTTCCAAATATACATGAAATTTGGGCGTGATGTCCAGGTTTTCGCGAAATCGACCTGCAAAAGATTGATGTTCGCGGCTGTGCGAGAGGGTGATTGGGCGTAGATGTTGGGCTTCCAATCGAGAGGGCGAAGGTAGCGTACTGTGTGGGCTCGCTTGAGTTTGGCTCGCTCTTTTGCCTGCTGGATTGCGAATCTTAATGTCCCAATCTTGTCAACCAGTCCGGCCGACAACGCCTGCTGAGCATTGTAAACTCTTCCGTCCGCCAGGGTTACTATCTCTTCTCGGGTGAGGTTGGCACGGCCGGTTTCGACGACGGTGACGAATTGTTCATAGAAGCCGTCCACAATGGATTGAAAGACCGCCCGTTCTTCTTTTCGCATTTTGCGGAACGGCGAGCCGGCATCTTTGAGAGGTCCGGAGGTAATGGCGTCAGTTTCAATGCGAAGAAATTCCAGCGAGCCGGACACGTCCACCATGAGCATGATGACACCGATCGAGCCTGTGACGGTGGTCCGCTGGGCGATGATCTCATCCGCCGCGCAGGCCAAATAGTAAGCGCCGCTCGCGGCGACGTCCTGAAAATGCGCGATGACCGGTTTACCGGTTCTCTTTTTGAATGCCAGGATTTCTTCGTAGAGAATGTCGCTCGCCGTGACAGTTCCGCCGGGTGAGTTGATCCGAAGGACAACCGCCTTGACGCGCGGGTCCGCCGCGGCGGCATCGAGTTGCTCGACAGTCAGGGAAACGATGTGCTCCCCTTCGGAGAATAGTTTGTCTTCCGTGGCGTTGATGAGAATGCCGGAGATGTCGATAAGTGCAATGCGGTCGGAGACCCAACCGCTCTCTCGAAAGACGATCCTCTCTTTGAGAGTCTGGTTTTGCGGCACGGCGGTGATTTTGAAACTGCCGGAGGGAGAGCAGCCAGTCGCGATTAGGGTGGGAACAATCGCGGACAACAACCACACTGACGTCGCCTTCATCAGAAAGTTGTTTACGCCGTTTGTCTTGGCGTTTGCCTTGGCCTTTGCCTGGTCCTTCGTCTTTCCGTATGTCTTCACCTAAGCACCTCCGGGAAGGAGATTCCGGAATTTCAGAGTTCAGCGGATTCGTTATCCATGCGAGTATCATCGTCCGATCGCGGCTGGCGGCGGGAGCTTTTGCCTGCGACGTAGGCCCAGCGGCCGATACGGTGGACGTGTTTTGGACGGGTCTTCGCGGGAATTACCGTCCGGTTCGTTTCACCTCGGGCGAGCTTAAATACCAACTGTAGAACCGACATCCGGCAGCCGACGTAGGTTATCAAGAGGCGTTTCATGCGTTTGGACGGCCAAGGGATGACCAGCCCCACTTACGTCGTCGTCGAAATGCACCTCGGGAGAGGTTCGAAAAGAAGGTGTTGCGTATTGCCCGTGCATCCGAATCCTGCCCGAGATTGGCTTTGCCGGGGGGGGAACGCTACAATCACATGTGTGCCGCGTTGCGAACGGATGTACGACGCGGACGCCAGAGGGGACCTGCCTGTGAGGCGATCACACCGTCTGTTTATTACCGGTTTTGCCATGCTTCTCGTCTTGTCGCTCGGCACCGAGGTGTTTGCGTGGGGACCCGCGACGCACGTTCAGATTGCCTCTGATCTGCTCGCGAATCTCTGGTTGTTGCCGGCGGGGCTCGCAGCGCTGATTACGCAGTACCGTCGCCAATTCCTTTACGGTGTCGTTGCCACGGACACAGTTCTTGCCAAGAAGCTGAGTCGTGTCAAGCAGGTCTGCCATCGATGGACCACGGGCTTCGGCCTTCTTGAAGAGGCCCGATCGGATAGCACCAAGGTTTTCGCGTATGGCTACCTGGCACACCTTGCCGCCGATACCGTTGCCCATAACAAGTTCCTCCCCCGGCAGATGGCGGTCAGTCGGTCGACCGTCACTTTCGGTCATCCGTACTGGGAGATCAGGGCGGACGCGCTCGTTGAGAAGTCCCATTGGATGGAACTTCGCAAGGTATTGCAGGGAACCTATGTGGAACCTGAGAAAATGATGCGAGCTCGGTTGGGCGAGACGCTCTTGTCCTATGGCACGAACCGTGTGCTTTTCAAGCGTGTGAACCTTTTGACCAGTCTGCGCGGCTGGCGAAAATCGGTGGATTTCTGGTCGCACCTCTCACGATACAAGCTCGATTCGGATGTGATCGGCGCTTATCGCGCGGAGTCGCTTGACCGTATCGCCGAGCTTCTCAAAAACGGCCATGCATCATCCATCATCTATGAAGATCCAAACGGGAACGCCGCCCTCGCGCAAGCCAAGGCCCAGAAGCGGCAACTGCGGCAAATGAAATGGGCCGGGATGCCGCATGCTCAAATCATCCGTGAAGCTGCCGCGGGTTTGGCGCCGACGGGACCGTGCACACCGGCGGGAATCCAGTAGCGGACGACGCTTTAGTGTTTCACGTTGATATGCGGCACCGGCGTCTCGTCTGTGAGGCTAAGGTACTCGGCCTCCATGCTTCCACCGGCGAGACGCCGGTGCCACACTCAATCGTTCACTGCTCTATTGCGCTATTGAGGATTGGTCTGTAAGGGGAATCGTTCTAGACTGAGTTTGCTGACCGGCTGTGGCACGTCCATCGGATAGTCTCCTGAGAAGCAGGCCGTGCAATAATCTTCCGCCGACTGGACCGCGCAGCCCAACATCCCTTCGAGAGAGAGATAGGCTACGGAATCCACCTCCAAGTACTCGCGGATGTCCTCGATGGTGCGGCCGGGGGCGATCAGCTTGGCGTCATCCGGGAAGTCGATCCCGAAGAAACAGCCGTGTCGAATGGGGGGGCTGGCGATGCGGAGGTGAATCTCTTTCGCGCCGGCCTTGCGAAGGGCTCCCATCTTTCCGCGCGTCGTTGTGCCGCGAACGACGGAATCCTCCACGACGGCGAGCCGCTTGCCTCGCACCGCGCCGCGGATTACGTTCAGTTTCATCTTCACGACCAGGTCTCGCTGTTTCTGGGTCGGCATGATGAAACTGCGGCCGAGGTAATGATTCGTCGTGAAACCGCGGCCCGGAGGAATCCCGCTGACTTCGCTGTAGCCCAGCGCCGCACAACGCGCGCAGTTCGGAACCGGTACGACCAGGTCCGCGTCCGCCGGCGATTCTTTCGCCAACTGGCGTCCCGTGGCGACTCGGAAGGCGTGCGCGTTTTGGCCAAAGACGTCACTCGACGGGTTGGCGAAGTAGACCTGCTCAAAGATGCAGTGTGCCGGATGGATGTTGGAAGCCTCGGTGAAGGAGCGACTCGTCATGCCCCGTTCGGACAGTGTGACGATTTCTCCCGGCGCGACATCGCGAACGTATCGCGCGTCCACGATATCCAGCGCGCACGTCTCACTTGCCACGACATACGTTCCGTTTTCCAGGCGACCGATGCAGAGCGGACGCAGGCCATGCGGATCGCGTGCCGCTTCGATTCTGTCAGGGAAAATAAACAGTAGGCAGTAGGCGCCCGTCAACTCGCGCAGCACTGCGGCCAGGGGGTCCGGCGAGTCCGCGTAGGACGGGCACGCGAGCATATGGACGATCACTTCGGTGTCGCTGCTGGTTTGAAAGATGGCGCCAAGGGCCTCATGACGGGCCCGAAGCGACGATGCATTGATCAAGTTACCGTTGTGGGCGACCGCGACCTGGCCGCGCGCGTATTGAACGAGCAACGGCTGCGTGTTGACGTCGTGGCACGAGCCGGTTGTCGAGTAGCGGACGTGTCCGATCGCCGCCACGCCTTTCAACTTGGCCAGTGAGTCCTCATCGAATACTTGGGTGACCAGGCCGAGGGCGGCATGACGAGAGATTTCCCGGCCGCTCGTTGCGCAGATACCGGCCGACTCCTGCCCGCGATGTTGCTGCGCGTAGATGCCGAGGTAGGTCAGCGCGACCGCTTCACGATGACCAAATATGCCGAAGAGGCCGCAGTGCTCCTTAACGTCTCCGCTGGCCGACGAGTTCTCGACAGGCACGCGCTGACTCCTGATTCTGTTGATGGTTCAGGGGTATTACAATCGCACAGAGGATAGACGAGTCTACGGGTTGCCGCAAGGGCTCACGACGACGGGAGCAGTTATCGCGGAAGGTCGGGCTCGACCCCCGTATCGCACGGCGATAGCCAAAAGGTATGCTTCGGCCGACAGGGGCGTCGGCCGTGACGAAATCAGCGAAACCGCTCAAGTCAGTTCTTCGGTTTGTCCTGTCCTTGTTCGACCGGTAACGGATTCTCGAACGCCTTGTTGGAGCAGATGGCGTCGATTGTGGCGTCGAACTTCGCGATGTGATATTCGTCCAGACGAAGCGCCCGCTCGGTACCGTGGTCGTCATAAACGAGATCCACCCAGCCCTTCTTCGCGAACTCGGAAATACGCAACGCCTTCATGTCGTCCCAGCGAATTGGTCCTTTGCCGCGATAGGTCAGACCGGCGTCGTCCAGAACGAGGCGCGTTCGCACGATGCGTAGCCAAAACAGCAGCAACACCACTGCTCCGACGCCGAGCGCCAGCGAAAGGAGCTTTTGCCAAAGGATACTCGTTTCGGTCTTTTCCGTCGCCGAGCCTCGAACGGTCAGCTTGCCGCTGGACAGCGTTACATCAACACGAAAGCAGGGGCCGAAGTAGTACCATTTGTCCGACGTCTCAAACGAAGGGGGGCCGCCATAGAGTTGCTCCAGCGCTGCTTTCTGCTTTTGCTCGTCGAATTTGCCGGCCGCACCCTGGGCTGCTGCCAAGGTGTCGGCGGTGACGCTTTCGTAGATTCGCGCCGAGGCGGCCTCTTCCCTCAAATCGGTCGGCAGTTGTTGGAGGTGTTCGTCGAAGTTCTTCGCGGGATAGCCGATAAAGCCGTCGTACGCAAACCAGATGCTGAAACCCCCGACCATGATCAGCATCAGCAACGTGCGGATCTTCCGCTCACTCGTGGGTCCACTCTCTATTCGCATTGAATCCTCGCGCCTGCTGATGGAATACCTTCGACCTTAGTAGGGGCCTTTGCTTCTGGATGCACTTTGCACGATCACCGACACGTTCACAACGCTATAGCGTTTCACGTTGCTATATGGCACCGGCGTCTCGCCGGTGAGGTAACGGCACTCGGCCGCCTTGCTTCCACCGGCGAGACGCCGGTGCCACACTCAATCGTCAACTGCTCTAGGTGCGATAACAAGTCGCACCCTACGAGTCTCCCTTGTGGAAATCCCGAACTTGCTTCTTGATTGTCGCAATGTCCGCGGCCTTCAAGATGAACACGCGGTCCGGCGTCGTGGAAACCGATGCGAAGCGATTGTCCGCGGCCTGGCCCCGAGAAGAGACCTGAAGGCTGAGCGTGTCGCCTGAGGTTTGTTGCACTTCCACGATGATCGCCGGCTGCTCTAAACCGAACTCCGCCGGATTGGCGCCGCTGTATCGAACGTACCGTTGCGTCTGGAGATTCTGAATCGCGGTCAGAACCGTTTTGATCTTTTCCCCGTCGGCTTGGAAACTGGGCTCTCCCTCGAGACGCCACGACTCTCCGTTCTTCTCGAACACGAAATTCGATTCGCCACGGCAGGCAAACCGAATAATCTCGTCTGACTGGACCGGCATAATCCGCGTATCGAGCAGTTCGGCCTCAAGGTCGTCCAATACCTTGGCATCCACTTCGCAGATTGTCGCGCCGCCGTCGAGCATGGCATACACAAGACCTTTGTGCCGGCTGAGCAGCACTGTGTGGACCATGGGCGGTTCCGGTTTGTCTTCGACAATATCTGCCGGATCGGTTGTCGGCATACTCGTCGGCGCATCCGTCTCCGCTTCCGACGGCGCACTGCTTGGTTGCGTGGAGGCAGGGTCCTGTTTGGGTTTTGGTTTCGGTTTCGGTTTCGGCGGCGAGTCCACCGTGATCGTCGCCCTGACGGCAGGTGTGTGGAGTCCGTACTGAGCCGCTTGATCGACCGTGCCGACCACGCGACGGCCTCGCAGGTTCGAAAGATCGCTGAGAATGTCGTTGACCGCATTGCTCTCAGCCTTGCCTTGAAGCGGCGAAGTAAATCGCCAGATTCCGCCGTCACGGGTGACCTCGCACCGCTTCTCGTCTCGCTCCACTTGGAGATGAGACGCCCAGGCCCGTGAGAACCTGAGCAGATCGCGGCTCCAAAAGGCCATCGGCTTGACCACAAGGGCCTCCGCCGCCTCCGCTTTGACCACCGCGACGAAGCCCTCCTGCTCGTTTCTGATGTACGCGCCCGTTTTGCTCGGGGTGGTCGCGCCGACCGTCAGTGTGACCGGCAATTGACCCTCGGCCGTCAATTCGATCGTCGCGCGGGGATTGTCGAAACCGTGTGTGGGCAGGTCGGTCGTCTCGAAGCCGATCGCCTCGAGATCGCGGATGCTCTTGAGTAGCTGATCCACGGCGGCGAATTCCGCCTGTGAGGTCGCGCCGCCTTCAACACCCGATGTGATGGACCACATGCCTCCGTTTTTGGCCAGCGCGATGACATCGGCCCCCGTCGTGATGACGATTTTTTGGGCTCGATTCGTGCCGGCGGAAGTGATCTTCTTGTCTCGGAGATCGTTGTAGGCCAACTCGATTTGAGCAAGACCTTCCTGCTTAACCTGGAACACCGCGTTATTCGCCGCATCGTCGATCTTGGCGAACACTTCGTCGTTCGCCTTTCCGCCAATCGCCAGGCCGGCGAGACGCTCGTAGGTGGGAGGTTGGTCCGGCGCGGGCGGGCCGTCCTCCGCGGGCGACTGCTCACGTTCGACCACGATCCGCAAGCGAGGGGGTTCAAGACCAAACGGACGCAGGCTCGCGGGGGTGTCGTCGACAAACTTCTCGACTTTCAGCGATGACAAAGCCCGCAACAGCTCCTGCACCTTCGAGGCATCCGTGCGGCCCTTCACGGGGGAATCCAGCCGCCACTTGCCGTCCGTCTTGACCAGTGTGTATTGGTGCTCGCCTGTCACCAAGATTTTCGCGGCCTGGGCCTGATTGAAACTCGCCACGAGTTTCGCGCGGTAGTCCGACAGACCTTTGCGCATGTCGCCGTTCAAGTCAGCGTCGATCAGGTAGACCGCCTCGTCTCCCTCCAATTGCACGTAGGTCTTCTTCGAGAGTTTTTGAAGAGAACCGATCTTCACGACGCAGGCATTTTTTTCCGTGTCCGTCAGTTTGATGATCTTCAGCGGCTGGTCCAGGGACGTGATATCCGGCGTGGGCCGGTCCGGATCATCCTGTGCGTATGCCTTGACGTACTTCAGCCGTTTGATTCGGTTTGCGTCGGCGTTGACGTTGTTGTTTTCCGCGGGCCAGGAGACCGGTGAGGTCATCTGCCACTTGTCGTCCCGCATTTCGAAGACGAGCGCCGGCAGCGTGCCAGTCTTGATCTCGAAACCGGCGAGATCGCCCAGGGCCGGGTCCAATAGCAATCGTGGACCCAGGTCCACTGGTTTGTCCCCGTCCTTCAATGACGAGGATTGTGCCCACCAGACACCGACGACCGCAACGGCCAACGCCACAATCAAAAGGATGGTTGTCCTAGGATTCATCGTGCTGTTCCGTTTTCCTCATTCCTGACACGAGAGCATCTCTTAGAGCGTTTTGCATGCCCCTGTAGCGGCCGACGCCCCTGTCGGGCGGGGCAACCCCTCTGCTACTCAACGGCCGACGCTACTTGCGCCGGATGTACCAGAACACAACGCCCGGCAACAGAACCGCCACCGGCCAGACCACCGAAACAAAAACCCGGATCGCCGTCAATTGACTCGATGGGATCGGCTCCACTCGAGGGACGGGAACCGGTCCGCGAGCGATCCATTCCGGGTGGCCGCTCAACCAGTACAACGCATTCACAAAGAGATCAACGTTCTCCGTCGGCGCGGGATCGAAACGGAGCGCGTCTCCGCTGAGCCTGACGGGATTCTTCAGGTAATCGTCACGGAGGCTCGAACCAAACCCCATCACGACGATCTTACCCTTGCTGGCTTCCGCATCTCGGCGTTCGGCAGCGACCATGACCTCGAACGGCCCGAGCTTGGGAGCCTGCGACAGCGTGACTGTGCCGTTGCCCTGCTGGTACCGTGTTCTGTCGATGATTTCGATGAGGTCCGAGATCTTCGCGCCGATGTAATGCTCCTTCAGTGGGATGCGGAGGATCGCTTCCTTCGTGACCCCTTCTGGAGGTTCCGCAACCGCTTCGATTGGGCATGCGTCAGTGATCAGGAATCGTGTACCTCGAAGAGGCCTCCCAATCGCGGCATCCGTAAACCCGCCCACCGGCATGTAGCCAAACGCGAGCGGAACAACGAAGTAGTTGTTCGCCTTTTCCGCATTGGGCTCAAGCCAAGTAATCCGCGTCCTGTTTTGAACGTCCAGCCCCCAGTCCTGTTCCAACAGCGGACCGTATCCGTAGGGCGGCGTCATCAACGGACCGCCCATCATCCCGCCGCCCTGGCGCACCTCCCACGTTGTGAGGAACAACATACGCGCGTCGGCATCCAGCAGATCGCGGATGGCCTGTCGCTGCGTCTCGCCGAACACCTGGTCTTGCGGAGTCTGACCGCCGAACGGATTGGGTGCTGACGGCGGCGGGGGTGGTAGGAGGACGTAAACCGCTTCAGAGCCTTCCTCGATCGGGGGGCATTCCGCCGTGGTGGCCATATTCCAATCGATGACCTTGAAGTTCGCGGAATCCAACCGGTGCCGAATCTCGGACAAGCCGCGAGAGGGAATCCAACTCTGCGGTGGCGGAGGCATGAACGGGCTGCGCTGCTGTGGGGGTGGTGGTTCAAAGAACGTTAGCACCACTGTCGCGAACGGCGCTTCACGTGAAAGGGCCAGGATCGAGGATGACAACGCACTGTCACCGTTGAAGCTTCGTCCCAAATTTTCACTGCCGCCACCCGGGCCGCCGACACTCTCTCGAACGGGGAACATCTCGCCGAAGTTCACGACTCGGATTCGATTGCCCGTCTCTACGACAACAGCGTTGTCCTCTTTCAACTGGTCGGCGACTGAGCCGAGTTTCAATTCCGGCAGTTCCCCAATCGTCTTCTCCACCGCCTCGACGGCTGCGATCTTGTCGCCGAAGAGCGTGCCGGCCTCCGCCGCGGCGAGCATCGTCTGCGATGCGGGATCCACGCTGGACAGCCTCGCCGCCAACTCGGTCAGAAGTTGCTCGCAAATCGAGGCGTTTTGCTCCAGCACAGCCACATCTTGACGGGCAGTGGCAATGGCTTGCGACAGTTCTTCCTGATTACCCGAGTCGATGACGCCCAGGATCACGAGTCGCGACTTCTCCAGCGTTTTTCCGGCCTGGTGCAATACGTCCGCCACTTCGACGCGCGTCAGAATGGGACCCATGCGAGCCTGTGCCGACCAGTTCGGATGCTGCTTGACCATCGGGAACTTGTGGGCAAACGTATCCACCCGACGGACCAACGCTTCCAGCGCCCGGCTGACCTCCACGCTCTGGTCGGCAAACTGTTTTAATGCCGCCGCTTGATCCGGGGGCGGCGCCGCGCCTTCCTTGCCAACCAACGCCCGCAGAGACAACACGAGGTTCGCCGGTTCGACGGCCACTTCCCGCAACATGGTGATGTACCGCGATTCCTGCTTTTCGGCACTCGTCTCAGCGGCAAGCAGCGCCAAGTCGCGCAGCCGTTCGCTGATGAGGCTGAAGTGTTCTTTCAGGGACTTCGCGCGTTCCTGTGCAAGGCCGGTGGCTTCCGCGTATTTGGGAATGCCGCCCGCCGGCGTGAGCTGCGCGATCTCCTCCTTCGTCTTCTGCAAGTCCTCGACATCGCTTTGAAGGAGGGATGCGATGTTGGCGAACAGGGGAAAATCTCCCAGCCAGGAATCGCCTGCCATCAGGCCGTTCGCGGTTTCAAGCAGTTGCGTCAGGCTTGTGGCCAGCTCCTCCTCGAGACGCACGAACGAATCCAGCGCCTCTTTGTGCTTCGTGGCCTCACCGCCGAAGGTCGTGCTGATCCGCGACACCAACTTCTCGCGTTGGCTGTCCGTGGTGATGTAGGCGACGGAGACCTTATCCGGCGAGAACCGCTGGAGTTCGTCACAGTAATCCTGCAACCGTTCGACGTACTCCGCCTGCTTGGGGTTCTCTTCATCCGGCGGATACACCGCGGAAATCCGAATCTCCTCTTCGCTGCCTTCGACGATCCGCTTGGTCCGGTCGCTCAAGCCGTAATTGCCGAAGTTCGCCAGGTCTTTCCGAATGTGCTTCAGTGAGCAGAACCAGTTCACCGCCACGATGAGCAGCGCCGCCGCGACG
>CAZTAR010000043.1:0-2810 GCA_964611695.1 uncultured Planctomycetaceae bacterium
CCTACTGGGCGAGGAACAGCATGAGGCGGTTAGCACGATTCGCCGCAACGGAGAACATTTGCTGGCGGTCATCAACGACATCCTCGATTTGTCCAAAATCGAGGCTGGCAAGTTCACTGCCGAGTTGCTCCCTTGCTCAGTGATTCGGCTCGCAACCGAAATCTGGAAACTTCTCCGGGTTCGAGCCGATGCGAAGGGGCTGCCTCTTCACATCGAGTATGCCGGGGCCATTCCCGAAACCATCACGACTGATCCCACACGGCTTCGCCAGATTCTTCTGAATCTGATCGGAAACGCGATCAAGTTTACCTCGGAGGGTGAGATTCGGCTGATCGTCGAGTTCGTTCAGAATGCCAAAGGTGCAGGCAGGATGCAGTTCGACATCGTCGACACCGGTGAGGGCATGTCGCCGGATCAGGCCGCCAAGATTTTTGAGCCGTTTTCACAGGCGGACACCTCGACCTCGCGTCGCTTCGGTGGAAGCGGACTGGGGCTCACCATTAGCAAGCGTTTCGCCCAGGTATTGGGGGGTGACGTATCTCTTGTACAAACCCAGTCCGGACTGGGCTCGCGTTTCCGCGTTGAAGTCGAGACGGGTTCATTGAAAGGGGTGAGGCTGATCCAATCGCCGGCAGATTACGCGTCAGATGGCGCCAAGTCCTCCAACCGTGCTTCGGAGAAATCTTCCGCCCAACCTCTTGACCACAAGATTTTGTTGGCGGAGGACGGCCCGGACAATCAGCGACTCATCTCGCACATACTGAAAAAGGCCGGGGCCACGGTGACCGTTGTCGAAAATGGAAAACTGGCGCTCCGAGAGGCGATTCAAGCTCAGGACGATGGACACGCCTTCGATGTGATTCTGATGGACATGCAGATGCCCATCATGGGGGGGTACGAGGCGACCAGTTTGTTGAGGACCCAAGGGTATGCTGGTTTGATCATTGCACTGACTGCCCACGCCATGGAGGGTGATCGTCAGAAATGTATCGATGCGGGGTGCGATGACTACGCGACAAAACCCATCGATCGCTTCGCGTTGGTGGCGTTGATTAAACAACTCACTTCGACGGAATCAAATGGCAAAACGTCCGAAAATAACGCCGCGAGTGAAAGTGTCGTCAGTGACCTTGCCAACAATTCCGAGATGGTGGAATTGATCCAAGAGTTTGTCGACGAACTTCCCGGCAAAATGAAGGCAATCGAGGAGACTGCGGCTGCACAAGACCTTAAGAATCTTGCCCACTTGGCAATTCAGCTGAAGGGCGCAGCCGGAGGGTATGGTTTTCCTTCAATCAGCAAGCATGCCGAAGGGTTGGCGCGACGGGCCCGCACCGGTGGTGAACTTGACGCATTGAACGCTGATTTGAGACACCTTGTGGCGTTGTGCAAGCGGGCTAGCGCAACTCATGGACAATCCGAAGCGAACCTCGTTGTCGAAAAACCGGACCCAATGGCGCGTACTGAAGAAGGAAAACCGAATGGAGCTGAAGCGACTCTCGAATGAAGGTGTGACGAATCGTCGTTGTTCTGAAACGTTGGTAAGGAATAGAGGAGTGACGGCGGCAAGCTCCCGCAAAGGCGCCGATTTCACGAAGGTGCCGAACTTGCGAAGGTTGGCTAATCAATCGGTATGAAAAGGTTCATCGAGATGAAATTAAAAAGCATCCAGGTCAATATCGCCTTTTGGGCAGGCGTGTGCCTTCTGGGGACGACCGCCATCATTGTTGTCTTCGCGGCGTTGTCCATGGCCGGCGCAGCCAGAAACTCGCGAGGTCAGGCCATCGAAAACGCGACCCAACTCGCATCGGCCGTAGCACATAAGGAGGCCACACACATACAAGCCCGTGTCGAAGTCGCTCTCGACACGGCACGCACCCTGGCCGACACCTTCTATAGCCTCAAAGAAAAGAAAATCAACTCGAAACTCAGCCGCGAAAAGGGTAACGGAATCCTGAGAACGGTGCTGGAGAACAATCCGGATTTCCTCGGAGTGTATACATGCTGGGAACCAAACGCATACGATGCGATGGACCTGGACCACATCAAAGAGGCAGGGCATGACGAAACTGGCCGCTTCATCCCCTACTGGTCCCGAGGGGCTGAAGGTGCAATCCAGGTTGAACCGCTGGTTGATTATGCCGTTGCCAGCGCGGGAGATTACTATCAACTTCCGAAAACGACCAAAACCGAATGCATCATCGACCCTTACATCTATCCCGTCCAGGGCAAGGATGTCCTGATCACCTCTCTGGTCGTGCCGATCGTAGTCGACAACACCTTCTGTGGCATCGCCGGTGTCGACCTCAGCCTGGCGTTCCTCCAGGATCTGGCTGACGATGTGGATCACCTCTACGATGGTGAAGCCCAAATCACGCTGATTTCCAATAACGGCACATTGGCCGGGGTGACGGGCCAATCCACACTCGTCGGCAAGCATATCCAAGAAATGCGTGACGACTGGGAGAAGGGCATCAAACAGGTTCAGAGCGGTCAGACCTTCGCCGAGCATGGCAATGAAAACCTCGAGCTGATGGTGCCAATGATAGCCGGCCGGACCACGACTCCCTGGTGCGTCAGCATCAGTATTCCCGAAGCGAAGATCGCCGAAGCAGCGGACGCCCAGATGGCGGAGGCGAACGCCGGCGTTTTGAAGATGATCTGCATCGGCACAATCTGCGCCGCAGCGGCGATGGCGATCCTTTGGTTCTCGGTCGGACGAATTATACGTCCAATTCGTGCTACGGCTGACATGCTCAAAGACATTTCCGAGGGGGAAGGCGATTTGACCGCTCGTCTCGAAGTCAATG
>CAZTAR010000043.1:2910-17394 GCA_964611695.1 uncultured Planctomycetaceae bacterium
AGTTGGCTTCGTCGGCACAGGAGATTACCCGAAACATCACGGGCGTGGACGAAGCTACGCGACAGGCGGCTCAAGGCGCCGCCCAGACGCAAACGGCGAGCCGGGAGTTGTCAAATCTAAGCGAACAACTACAGGCACTTGTCGCACAATTCAAGACGTGAAACGAGAATAATGTCGAATCGGGAATTCAATCATACTCCTTCGCCGGTCTATCTGAACAACGCGGCCACCGGCTGGCCGAAAACCCCAGGGGTCGTGGATGCGGTCGCGGGCGCCCTGTGTGTCCCCCCTTCGCATCCCGGTCGCGATGTGAAGGACACGACCGATGTTGTTACTGAGTGTCGGCAGAGACTGGCTGCCTTGCTTGATGTGAAGGACGAGACGCGGATCATCCTGACGATGAACGCCACGCACGCGTTGAACCTGGCGATGGTGGGATTGAATCTTGAATACGGTGCACACCTCATCACGACGGTCACCGAACACAACTCACTTTTGCGCCCTTTGAACCACCTGAGAGAACGCCTCAATCTGCGCGTGACCGTCGTGGGTTTCAGCGAGGATGGTGCTTTGGACCAAGAGGCGTTCGAGCGTGCATTGGGGGAGGACCCGGCTCTCGTGGCGATCAATCACGCATCCAACGTCACCGGCAGAATCAACGAGGTCCGTACGCTTTTTCGCAAAGCCAAAGCGATCGGCGCTGTCACGTTGCTGGACGCATCACAGTCCCTGGGCCACATCCCTGTCCATCCAGAGGAACTCTTCGCTGATCTGGTCGCATTCACGGGGCACAAGGGCCTACACGGTCCTCCGGGCACAGGCGGTTTGTACGTTGCCGATAACCTTGAGCTGACTCCCCTGCTCGTCGGCGGAACGGGCGTACGCAGCGATTTGCCGTTACACCCCCAGGAAATGCCAACACGCCTTGAAGCCGGCACGCCGAATATACCGGCGTTAGCAGGGTTGGCTGCGGCATTGCGCTGGCTGGACCGTGATAACGGATCGTTTTCTTCCAAAGAAAACCGATTGGCAAGCTCTCTTCGTCGTCGCATCAAGGAGTGTCCAGGTGTCACTTTGTTTGACCCCTGCGAAGCTGTTCCTTGTTTAGGGGTGCTTTCCTTCCGAATCGAAGGCTGGAACATCGAGGACGCCGGGGTGGCACTCGAAGAAAGCTTCGGAATAGTGTGCCGGACAGGGCTGCATTGTGCACCCCTGATTCACGAGCCCCTCGGGAGTGCGCCGACTGGAACGATTCGTTTCAGCGTTTCCGGATTCAACACGGATCGAGATATCGATGCAGGGATTCATGCACTGGAACAGATGTCAACATGCGTATTGTCGAGGTGAAGAAAGTTGAAGATTGTTTCGACGGAAGCCGGGTGTACCGCTACTGGTTTGACCAGACGTGGACCCAGGCGGACATCACCCGCCTGCGTCGCTTCGGAGACCTGGACTACTTTCCAGACTTCCCGCGACCGTTCTTCCGGTTGCTCGGACATGACGGGCAGCAGATCAAGGGCGTTGAAGGAGACAATAGTTGCAGAGCGGTCTTTCCTTACAAGAAACAAGACCGCATCCGAAAAAACTTCGAGGATATGTTTCGAGAGTCAACCTGAATTACGGGCGATGGAGGCCCAGCACATCAGAAGAACGGCGAAAGGATGGTGCTCGTAATGGGAGAGAAACTTGTGAAATACTACGACTTCGCCAGGCAGTCCGGCGGACCCGCTACCACGATGCGGCTGGCGATGAAGACAGGCGTGCCATCTACCAAGGCTGCGGATGTTCCAGACTCGCCGGAAAACGTCCAGAAATTCAAGGACGCCATCAAAGAGCTCACCGGTCAAGAGGTTCCGGTCATCTAGAAAGGAGCACGGTCTATGCCAGTCACACAACAGAGCGATATCCAGCTTGACCACGAATTCAACCGTGAGCGATGCCGGCACTTCCTCAACGGTGAAGTGTACGTGCTCCACTGCCACCATTACGCCGCGCTCTATTCGCAGTTGGCAGACGACTGCGGGATGCTCGACGGGAAAAAACTCCTCAGCGAAGTGGCGGAGGATACGTTCTACGACGAACTGTCGAAGTACTACCGTGAGCATGATATCACCGGCACGGCGGACCGAATCGCAATCGCAGAGCAGTACTACGCCAGAATAGGTCTGGGCAAGATGAACGTCCTTTGCGCCGGGACCGATGGCGGCGAAGTGGAATTGCGCCATTCGCACGTGGACGATGGCTGGATCAAGAAGTGGGGCAAGCGGGACAAACCCGTCAATTTCATCACACAAGGCTACATCGCCGGGTTGCTGTCGGCCGTCTTCGGTAAGCCGCGTCGTTCCTACGCCGTTGTCGAAACGGAGAGTATTGTCAAGGGAAACCAGCGGTCCCTATTTCAGGCAGCGACCAACTAAAAGGAGAGACCCAGCTATGGCGATCAATCGAGAACAGGTAATCGACAACATGTCCCAGGTCCAGGTCGTTGGAAACGAAGAGGGACTCATACCCGCCTTTAACGTCTTCGTTCAACAATTGCCAGGCAAGTTCTGGAACAGCTTCGCCGAGCGGCTTACACGCAGCGTTCCCCCAGACATGCTGGAGGCGGCGGAGTGGCTGCTGATCAATGCTGCCCAGGAATGCGGGTACCACACGGGCCACGGAATCATCACGTCCGAGGAGTGGGAATCGATGGTTGCGCCGATGGTGAGCCAGGTGCCGGAGGACATCCTCCATGGCGCTTTTTCCGTGCTCACCGCGTGGGGATGGGCAAAGAGTGAGATCGTCGAACTCGTGCCCAACGAGAGAATGGTCGTTCGAGCCTACGACTACTATGAGTCAGACGTCGTATCGTATGGCACGTCGAACAAGCCCAGCGCCTACATGATCCGTGGGATCTGTGCGGCCTTCATGGATTTGGCCTATGGCGGCGAATACGACCCGACCGGTCAAACCGGCCTCCGCACTTTCAGGAGCGAGCAGACCAAAGGAATCGAGTGCGGCGACGAATACGGCGAGTTTGTCGCAACCCGAGCCAAGTAAGGAACAGGGCCTTTAGGACGAAAAAAGGAATCAGTCGGCCTTGTCGATGCAGGAGATTATTGGCGACATCATCGGCGTGGACGAAGCCACGCGACAGGCGGTCCAAGACGTCGCCCAAACACACACGGCGAGCAGCGAAATGTCCAAACTCGGCGAGCAACTCCAAAGGCTCGGTGGGCCATTGAAGGTATAGGAGATGAAGGAAGGGCTCGTTGGGGGATTCAGTCGCTCTGATAAGAGAAGGTAAATGAGCTCGAAGTAGTGGCACTCACGAAAGTCATGGAGAGATTGACGCTAATCTGACAAAGGAAGACCAACACGATGAGGCGATCGATGAACAGCTACGTTGGCGTAAAACGGTCAATGAGGACACACGCGTGGATCAGGCTATGGCATCTCAAAGTGCTTGCCATGATCCTCATGGTTTGGTCTCAAACCGCTGTGGCGGAAACCGGGATCACGGACAAGGAGATTCACCTGGGCCAGTCGTGTGCCTTGACAGGCCCGGCGGAGGTACTGGGGATGGGCATGCGCGCTGGTCTCAGTGCGTATTTCAAGAAGGTAAACGCATCCGGTGGCATAAACGGTCGTAAGATCAAACTCACCAGTCTAGACGACGGTTACGAGCCAAGTAGGGCCATCGTGAATACGCGACAGTTGATCGAACAGGAGAAAGTTTTCCTTCTGATCGGCGAAGTGGGTACGCCGACGTCGAAGGCGGTTGTTCCCATGACCGAGAAAGCCGGTGTCCCGTTCATCGGGCCGTTTACGGGCGCGGGGTTTCTGCGTGACCCGTCCAAGAAGATCATCAACGTTCGCGGCAGCTACGACCAGGAGATGGAGAGGCTGGCAGAGTACCTGGTGGATGAAAAGGGGCTCTCGAAGGTCGCTTGTTTCTATCAGGACGACGGGTACGGTCAGGTCGGTTTGGCCGGCATTAGCAAGGCGATGGAGAAACGCGGCTTGAAACTCGTCGCGACGGGAACCTATGAACGAAACACTCTGGCGGTGAAGGGTGCCCTGCTCGCGATCCGCAAGGCGAAGCCTGATGCCGTGGTCATGGTTGGCGCCTACGCGCCTTGCGCGGCGTTCATCAAGCAGGCCAAGAAAGTCGGGATGTCCGGTGCGGTATTCTGCAACATCTCCTTTGTCGGCACCGAAGCGCTGCGCAAGGAATTGGGCAGTGCAGGTGAAGGGTGCATTATTTCGCAGGTTGTCGTCTTTCCCTGGGATGAGAGTATTCCGCTCGTTGCGGAGTACACAGCGGCAATGAAGAAGCATCAGCCGGATTCCGCGGTGGGCTTTGTGAGCTTTGAAGGCTACATGGTTGGGAAACTGTTCTGCATGATCGCCGGCAACGCGGAAGGGGAACTGACACGTGCCAGCTTCATGGCTTCGGCTGAGAAGACCGGGAAGTTTGATCTCGGCGGGATCGTGCTGAAGTACGGCCCCGAAGACCATCAGGGGATGGATGAGATATTCTTGACCATCATCAAAGACGGAAAGATCAGGCCGTTGGGTGAAGCCGGTACGATCGAATAGCGTGTGATGACACGCTATTCGATCCATTCGACAACAAGTTATGGAGTTGCCGGATCGCAGGATTCCACGGTTTCGACCAGGGCGAATTAGACTGAGAGGATACCTTGTTGATGTTAAACGTGAGAAAGCTCAAATTGCGTTGGCGAATAATCCTGGGTTTTCTTGCCTGCGCTCTTGTCACCAGCGTGGCGGTGGGGATCGGCTTCAGTTCCTTGAGAGCCATTTCGGACGACCTGAGGGCCACTAGGTCGACGACCAACGAGACAATCACCGATGAGAGAGAACGAATGGGGCGGCTGGTGTTCGCGCGAGAACTCGTGTCCGAGATTACAGTTGCGCAGACGGATGAAGAGATTCAAAAGATATCGTCCAAGTTGGAGGAATCCATGTCCGGCTCGAAATCGGGCCGTGAACTGAAAGATGACGCCGAAGATGCGCTTTGGTTGGCAATGGCAGACCTGCTTGCCAATCGGAAAGCGATGATGGTTGCCGCTCGACAGCGTGAAGAAGCCAGACGAGAGCTTGCGACGCGACAAAAAACGTTCAACGTGTATCTAGAAGAAATCAAGAAAACGGCCGGGATACTGGCCGACAATGCGCAGTTCGACACGGTCATTGCCGTGGACGGCCTCATGGCAAAAATGAAGGACAGCGTGGACGATGGTGGCGCCGATAACAGGATTCACCTCGCCGTCCAACAGCGCTTGCTGATCCAGCAGATGCTCAAGGAGTTCCTGATATTCAAGAGTATGCGCGATAACGGGCAGCCTGCGGATTCGGCTATCTCGTTGGTGCGGACCACGATGGATGCTTTTGCTGCGAGCCTGGCCGCTCTTCGCGACGGCGGAAACGCGCCAATGGATTGGCTTGGCGAGCAAGAAACGACCTATGTGACTTGTCTGCCTGCCGAGGGAGAGGTTCTCACTCAGCTTGAGGTCATCACGAATACCTGGGAATCCTTCTCTGAGCAAATCGAGTCGTTATTGGCAAGCGACGACGCGCCTTCAAGTGATTCGACCGAGACCGTGCTTGCTCGGAGTGGAACGCTGGTTAAGGAACAGGATGCCATCGTCAAGCTGATTCAGGCGACATCGGAAAAGGACACCCGTTCGACCTCTGCCGTCGTTTCGCAGGGAGCGATCGAATCGGAGCAAGGTCTGGAACTCATGGTGGCAGCGTCGGGATTCAAGGCCGACTGCCTCGAACTTGGTGTCCTCGTGTCAGGAGTGCTCCTGACCACGGATCCTGTTCAAAACGATTACACGCGTACCCTCATCGAACCTGCGCTCACGTCAGCAGGACAACAACTTGCGAAGCTGCCGGAAAGTTCGGAGAGACACGCTGCTTTGGAAGTTCTTGCCCAACTTGGAACCTCATTGGCAAATGTCATCGCATCGCAGAAAAGTGGGCAAGAGGCGCAGCAGGCTTTTGGGAAGGCTGAGAATCGCTTCAGGCAAGTCCGGTTCGGTTCAACGGTTTCCGAGACCGTCGAGGATCGGCACGGAACACAGGTTTCCATTCGTCAACTCATGGCCGATGTGGATCAGACAAGTTTGGGAAGACTGGAGCAACTTGAGAGGACTACCAAGGACGCCATGAGAAACAGCTTGGATCAAGCCTCTAAAAGAAAGCTTCTTCTTCTGATCGTTGACGCGGTTTCGGTGGGCATCGCCCTATTGATCGGCGTCGTTGTTCTTCGTTCTGTTTCAAGGCCTATCGCGGCAATAGCCAGTTCACTCAAAGACATTTCCGAGGGGGAAGGCGATTTGACCGCTCGTCTCGAAGTCAATGGCACCGACGAGATCGGGGAGTTGGCGCAGTACTTCAATCGTTTTGTCGAGAAGCTCCAGGGCATCATCGGGCAGATAGCCACCAATGCTAAGACGCTGGCCGGCTCATCCACGGAGTTGTCCGCCACGGCCACCCAACTCGCCAGTGGGGCCGAGGAGACGACAACCAAATCCACTTCTGTTGCCGCCGCCGCCGAGGAGATGTGCGCCTACTTGCAGAGCACGGCGGCCGGCAGCATGCAGATGTCCGCCAACGTCAAGATGGTTTCCTCGGCGGTCGAGGACATGACCGCGAGCATCAGCGAAGTTGCCAGGAATGCCGAGCAGGCCGCCCAGGTCGCCGAACAGGCCGCCGGGCTCGCCCAAACCAGTAACAACGACATCGGTCAACTCGGCGAAGCGGCCGACGCTATCGGCAAGGTGATCGAAACCATCCAGGACATTGCCGAACAGACCAACCTGCTGGCCTT
The DNA here is from genome assembly GCA_964611695.1 of uncultured Planctomycetaceae bacterium. GTDB lineage: Bacteria > Planctomycetota > Phycisphaerae > UBA1845 > UTPLA1 > CAZTAR01. The sequence continues at coordinate 9,755 of CAZTAR010000043.1, forward strand.
GAACGCGACGATCGAGGCTGCCCGCGCGGGCGATGCCGGCAAGGGATTCGCGGTCGTGGCGAATGAGGTGAAGGAGTTGGCGAAGCAGACGGCCGAGGCGACGGAGGACATCCGTCATCGCATCGAAGGCATTCAGGGATCCGCCAGCAGCGCGGTGACGTCGATCGGACAGATCGGCGAAGTCATCAACAAGGTCAACGACGTGTCACGTTCGATCGCTTCGGCGGTCGAAGAGCAGAGCATTACGACGAAAGAGATTGCCCAAAACGTCAGCCAAACGGCGGCAGGTTCCGAATCGATCTCGAACGGTATGGAACAGTTGGCTTCGTCGGCACAGGAGATTACCCGAAACATCACGGGCGTGGACGAAGCCACGCGACAGGCGGCCCAAGGCGCCTCCCAAACACAGACGGCGAGCAGCGAAATGTCCAAACTTGGCGAGCAACTCCAATCGCTCGTCGGGCAATTTAAGATCTGAGTCGTGAACCAGGAGCCTGGTGAGTTATGCAGCACAGTCAGAGCGATATCGTGACGGTTAGAGCGTTCCTAAGCGAAACGTACAAAAAACGGGCTAGAAGGAATGCTGCAAATGTTTAAGACAATTCGTTTTCGTTTGGCGTTGATCGCTGTCGTGCCGTTGGCGTTCGCGCTTGTGCTTACCGGCAGACTGTTGTTGGATTCCTCCAATAACCTCGCGCGGATGAACCACCTTGAACCGCTTGTTGAAATGGCCAAAAACGCAAGCTCCTTGGTTCATGAAATCCAGAAGGAGCGCGGCGCTACCGGCGTCTTCTTAAGGAGCGGGGGTGTGAAGTTCAAGGCGGAACTTGCGGAGCAACGAAAATTGACTGACAAGCCTCGGATTGCCTTTCTGGCCACACTGTCAGAGCTTGACGCCAACGAGTACGGCAGCGTCTTTGCCGGGAAGGTGTCGGAAGCACTTGAGAAAATGGACATGATTGACCAGAAGCGTGTCGAGGTCGGCAATCTGTCCATCGCGGCGAACGAAGCCTTGGCGTTCTACACTGAGAACAATGCGACTCTGCTCGACCTCATCTCGCATGCCGCGGATTTGAGCGACGACGACGCGCTCTCCAAGTCGATTGGCGCTTACGTCATTTTCTTGCGAGGCAAAGATCTGGCTGGCTTGGAGCGTGCTATTGTGGCAATGGCCTTTTCGGCCGGCCATTTCAAACAAGGTGACCTGCGAAAATTCGGAGTTCTGATTGACGCACAGGGCCTTTGTTTTGATGACTTCCGCCAACACGCGACTCCCGAACAGGTTGCTTTCTTCGACCAAAAACTTTCCGGGCCGGTTGTGCAGGAAGTTCAACGGATGCGCGCAGTCGCACTTAGGGAGGAGGAATTATCAGAGAAAGCGGTGTTGGTTTCTCGTCTTGGTTTCGCGATTGGCTACGGTGGCGCCATCCACAACTTAAAAAACTATGTGCTTCGAAGAACGCCTACGTACAAGGAGCGTTTCGAAGATAATTACCAACAAGCCTGCACGATCCTCGACGAATTAGGAGCATTTTCGAACAGCGACGAAGAGAGAAGGTGTCTCGTCACGATACGAGAAACTCTCGACATGTACCGCGACGGACTTGCCAAGGCTGTTCGGGCGTACCAGATGGACAACGCGACAGTCGATGCCGTTGACGGTTTGGTCAAGGTCGACGACGACCCGGCCTTAGCCGCGTTCACAAAACTAACCACCTTGGTCGGCAACAGCGGTTTCGGTGTGAACGAAGGTTACTGGTTCGACACGATGACCCAAAAGATCAACCTCATGAAGGAAGTGGAAGATAAACTCTCCTCAACATTGCATGATCGCGTTTCATCGTTGCGTTCTTCGGCCCGTGCATCGTTCACGATTGCCAGCGTCGTTGCGGGCCTGGTCACCCTGGGCGTGTTGGCCTTGGTTTCTGTGGTGGTCCGGAGCATCACCCGGCCATTGAACGAATCGGTTGGACTCGCCGAGAGAATCGCCCAGGGAGATCTCACGACTCAGTTGAAATCGGGCCGGCAGGATGAGATCGGGAGGTTGATCGAGGCATTGAACAAGATGAGCCTTAACCTCAAGACGATGATCCAGGGAATCGCCGACAATGCCGGCGATGTCGTGGAATCCGCACGGCAACTGTCTTCGACAGCGACGGAACTCACGAGTGGGGCAGAGGAAACCAGCACCATGTCGGCGACGGTTTCGACCGCAGTCGAGGGAATGTCCGCCAACATGTCCAGTATGGCTGAATCGTCCGAGAGGTTGTCGGTCAACGTCAACTCAGCCGCTTTGGCGGTAGAGGAGATGACAGCCAGCGTCAATCAAATCTCAACAAGCGCTGATCAGGCAGCCAGGGTCTCCGATCAGGCCTCCGGTCTTGCCCAAACCAGCAACGACAACATCGGCCAACTGGGTTCCGCGGCGGACGCGATCGGCAAAGTGATTGAGACGATCCAGGATATCGCCGAGCAAACCAACCTTCTGGCACTGAACGCCACGATCGAGGCCGCGCGGGCCGGCGATGCCGGGAAGGGATTCGCCGTCGTGGCAACCGAGGTCAAAGAGCTTGCCAAACAGACGGCCGAGGCGACCGAGGACATCCGGAAACGGATCGAAGACATTCAGCAATCGACCGGAATCGCAGTGACATCTATTGGCGAAATCAGCGGGGAGATCGGCAAGGTGAACGATGTCTCTCGCGACATTGCCACGGCACTTGACGCACAGAACAATACGATGCGCGAAGCCGCGCGGAACATTGCCCAAGCCACTAAGGCCGCGGATGCGTTCAGCAATATCGGATCGAATACCGTATCGGCAACGGCCGAGATCAGTGAAGCGATCATGCATGTGAGCAATCTAGTGAAGCAGACAAAGCAAAATGCTGGATTAACCATGACATCGAGCAGAGGTCTGGAGGAACTTGCGGCCGGCCTCCTCAAGTCGATCGGACATTTCAGAATCCACAGGGATGCGTTGGAGCAAGGTAGGGTGTCGAAAGAACTGGACCAAGGTGGTGGGGCTACTGCGGTAATGGCAAACTCGTCCGAGGGGGAGGTGCCAGCCAAGGGTGGAACCCGGCTTCAGAATTGCTGGGAATTCTATCAATGCGGTCGTGAGCCGGGCGGTGTGAAGGCCGGCGAATTGGGTGTGTGCGCTGCCACAACCACAGCGGAATTCAACGGGACGAACCGCGGCGTCAATGGCGGACGGGCGTGCTGGGTCATTAGCGGGACGCTCTGCGGCGGAAAAGTGCAGGGCGGCTTCGCTCAGAAAATCGGCAACTGTCTTTCTTGTGAGTTCTATCACAAAGTCGGTTCGGAAGAAGGGACCAACTACGAGAGCTCTCAGGATATTCTGAAGAAATTGAGCTGTTGCACGCGCGACTGACACTCACCAGGCTACGCAAGACACTCCGGGACCATTTCCCTAATTGTGATGTGCTTTCGCCGATGGTTGGCTTTGTAGAACGAGATTATCGCACCTACCTAACGGGGCGGGGCAGATATTGGGGAAATTCTGGTTTCTGCACGGTCGAATTGCCGACCCAAGTGCGGCGGGGAACGTATGGAAGCCAAGGGCCGTTGTCATGTGACCGCTACCTGCCGTGTCGGCAGGAGTGGTCTCTCGAAGCGGGGGTGGGCAGGGATTAGATGTTTCCGATTCGTAGCACCAATCCGACGAGTGCGAGGTCGTACGTCACTTTCGGCCTGATTGGAATCAACGCGCTCGTTTTTTTCTTCATGGTCTGGGGCCCGGTCGATCAGACCGAGTTCACTTTCAAGTATGGTTATCTGCCAGGCGAGTTGGTATTGGATAAGGAGGCTTTCCAGGCCGAGATCCGGCGTCATCCGCCCGGAAGCCCGATCACTGATCGGCAAGGGCGGCAGGCAGTCGATCTTCGGGGCCGCCCCCTGATGCGGCCTAATATGGAAGCGATTAAAGCTGCATCGGCCTTGCCAGGCTGGGTGAATCTATTTACCGCGATGTTCCTGCATGGCGGATGGTGGCATCTGATCGGCAACATGCTCTATCTGTGGATCTTCGGGAGGAACATCGAGGATCGGTTGGGGCCTTGGTTGTTCATCGTATTCTACCTCGGGACCGGTGTGGTTGGGAACCTCACGCATACTTTCTTCGAAGCGGGAGTCGTGCCTTTGGTGGGCGCGAGCGGAGCGATCAGTGGTGTGATGGGTGGGTATATCCTGCTCTTCCCACGGACGAGACTTTTAGCGATCGTTCCGGTGGGGTGGTACCCGATGACGGTGAGCCTGCCAGCGTGGATGTTCCTCGGAATGTACTTCGTGATTCAGAACCTGTATCCCGCCACGTTCGGCATGGGCAGCAACGTGGCGTACTGGGCGCACATCGGCGGGTTCCTTTCAGGCGCGGCGTTGATCTTCGTGTTTCCGGGCAGGAAACACTCGGCGCAACCGGTCGCTGACATTGCCGATGAAGATGCCGACCTTGTGCTTTGAGTCTATGGCTACCACCGGCGAGACGCCGTCGCCGCATCCAGTGGTAAAATGAATTAAGAAACTATCCCAGAATACCCTTAGTTCGACTTTCGCAGTTATGCACTGTACCAAGCACATTGTGGCACCGCCGTCTCGGCAGTGGATTCATGGGCGAGACGCCCGTGCCACAGGCAAGCGTAAAAGGCTCTAAAGGCTGACCGCGTGCGCATTGTCGGCTTGGACGGTTGAGCTAACTTCGACGCGGGGATTGAGGTGTGTGACGCCTCCGCAGGTCGGATTCGCGTCAACGAGGATCCGCGTTGCGTAGGTGTCCTCCGCGGCGTAGGTGAGGCCGTCTCGTTCACGGACGTGCCACCCGATGGCATAGTCGCCGGGGAGGAGGTTCATTCGGAAGTCATATCGCACGGTCTGTGTATCGCCGATGGTTGCGGGCGGGGCGGCGAGACCGAGCCGCGAACTGCTGGTTTCGAAGACGACGAGATGATCCTCCATGCGGATGACTGACATGCCGAAGGAGGGGTTCACCATGTTCACGTCGAACGCGGCGTCGAACTCGAAGCGAATCTCGTTGCCGGGCTTCACACTATCGAGTGTTGCCCCCGTGGTGGGGCAAATAAGCCGAGGGTTGGTAATGCGAACGAGCGGCGCGTCGTGGGCGCCGCTTGTGAGAAGCGGTTCAGAACACGCCTTGTAGTACTTGCCGACGGCGTCGGACGCCGGACCGCTGAAGGTCTCTTTCCCGCGAACGAGGACGATGGCGCGGTTGCAGAATCTACTTACCGAGCCGAGATCGTGTGATACAAAGACGATGGCGACACCCTCGGCGAGGAAGTTCCGCATTTTCTCCAGGCACTTCGCGCGGAAGACACGGTCGCCCACGGAGAGCACCTCGTCGACGAGTAGCACGCGTGGCGCGACATGGGCGGCGATGGCAAACCCAAGCCTGGCGTGCATGCCGCTGCTGTAGCGTTTGACGGGTGTATCGAGGAAGTCTTCGATTCCGGCGAAGGCAATGATCTCGTCGAACTTGCCACGGACTTCGGCCCGGGTCATGCCGAGGATGCTGGCGTTGAGGAAGATGTTTTCTCGGCCGGTAAGGTCTCCGTGAAAACCAGCGCCGAGTTCGATCAAGGCGGAAACTCGACCACCGACATGGATGACGCCTTGGGTGGGCCGCATGATGCCTGCGAGTAGCTTGAGGATCGTGCTCTTGCCCGCACCGTTCGGGCCGATGATGCCGAGTGCTTCGCCCGGCTGGACATCGAAACTGACGTCGTCCACCGCCCAGAATTCAGAACGTCGCAGTTTGCCGTGTTTTCTGAGAATGCGATTCGCGAGAAGGTCCCTGAGCGAATCGAACTGTTGGCCGCGTCGGAACTTCTTGAAGACGTTGGAGACCGAGATTGCCGCCTGGGTTGCCAATCGTACTCCTCTGCATACTTGGGCGAGATTGCGGTTCCTCGTCGGTTGAGGCTGCACCCCATCCGTTTGCACATCGCGCGTTATATGAATATCGGTCTTTGGTGAGGTGTACTTGACGTCCGGGGTTGGCTGGCAGGCGTTCTTGCCGCCCGTTTTCGGAATGGGTAGGATGCGGCAACGGGAGTGGTTCGATCGGATTACGTTCTTCCGAAATGGGCATCGCTCCAGGTTGGATGGTGTGAACATTACGTGGTTTTCGTCGGCTACAGGGGGCTGACGCGACGGTAATCGTCGGCTCCGGGGGACGACGCGACTGCGGCTCTCCGACATGGGGCAAGGAATACGGACATGCAGAAGATAGGGATTCGCCGTGAGGACAAGAGTCGGTTCGAGGCTCGATCGCCTTTGACGCCCGTGGACGTGGCGCGTCTGATCACAGAACACGGGCTCGATGTGACGGTTCAGCGATCTGAGAGGCGGACGTTTCACGAAGTTGATTACGAGTCGGTTGGCGCTCGTGTTGCTGATGATCTTGTGGATTGCCCGATCATCCTGGGGGTGAAAGAGATCCCGCCGGAGAAACTTGAGGCAGGGAAGACCTACTTATATTTCTCACACACGATCAAAGGGCAGCCGGCGAACATGCCGGCTTTGCGGAAGCTGATGGAGTTGAACTGCCAACTCATCGACTTCGAGAAGATCGAAGACGCGCAGGGCCGTCGGTTGGTCTTCTTCGGGAAGTACGCGGGGCTGGCTGGGATGATCGATTCTTTGTGGGCGTTGGGCAGGCGTCTGAAGTATGAGGGCATCAACAACCCCTTTGAAGCGGTGCAGCAGGCCTACCACTATGATGATCTCGATCACGTCAGGCGGGCCTTTGGAGAGGTTGCCGAACGGATTCGCCAAGACGGTCTTCCGGCGGAGTTGTGCCCGTTCGTCTGCGGTTTTGCGGGGTACGGACAGGTCTCGCAGGGGGCGCAGGAAATCTACGATTTGCTGCCGATGGAAGAGGTTTCGCCGGATGCGTTGGAGGGGCTCAGCGCAACGCCGAACGTATGCTACAAGACCGTATTCCACGAGGAACACCTCGCAGAGCCGATCGAGCCTTCCCGAGCCTTCGAGCTTCAAGACTACTACGACCATCCCGAGGGGTATCGGTCTCGGTTCTTCCCCCTGCTGCAGCATCTCACGGTGATGGTGAATTGCATCTACTGGGAGCCAAAATATCCGAGGCTCGTGACTTTGGACCAGTTGCGTAAGATGTACGGTGGTTCGCAGGCGCCTCGTCTCCGCGTCATCGGTGATATCTCTTGCGACATCGGCGGTTCCGTCGAGTGTACCGTCAAGTCCACGGCGCCGGATGAGCCGGTGTTCGTTTGGGAAGCTGCGACGGGTCGGATTCGAGACGGCATCGAGGGTGTCGGACCGGTGGTGTTGGCGGTCGATTTCCTGCCGTGCGAGCTTCCCGTGGATGCATCCGGGTTTTTTAGCCGATCGCTGAGCCCTCTGATTCCTGGCCTTGCGAAGGCGGATTTTTCGCGGCCTCTTGCCCAAAGCGGTCTTCCGCCCGAACTTGAGCGAGCGACGATCGTTTATCAGGGGGCGTTGACGGATCGCTTCAAGTATTTGGGGGAGTTTGTGTAGTCGGGTGTTTGAGAATGACTGAGAGTATCCCGGCATTGTTGCCCGGAAGTGTGGCGGTTTAGAGCACACTAAGAAACTATCTCAGAATTGTG
>CAZTAR010000044.1:0-17374 GCA_964611695.1 uncultured Planctomycetaceae bacterium
GTTCGACCTTGAGGGGGCAGCAAACACCGGTCATCCCCGTCGGCCACGGGGGGCCGACGCTACCGTGAAGAATGCACTCTCTACGCTATAATGCTATAGAATATCCGTGCGGGCATATGCCAAAGAAGGTCCTCCATCCCAATCCGTCGAACACGCCGCACCAGCGCGCCATTCGGCAGCAGGCCGACGACGAATCAAAGGCTCGACTCGCTTTGTTCAAGGAGATCGAGCGCTGGCGCGAATTGCTTGCCCGCAACCTCGCCCTGCAAAACCTTGGCCTCGCGGGCACCGATCTGAACGACGCTGTCGGCAAGACAATCGACCGTCTCATCTTTCTGCGCTTGTGCGAAGATCGGGGCGTGGAAACCTTCGGCCGGCTCCGCGTCCTGCTAGGCGGCCCCAAGGTCTACGACCGCCTGCTAACCATCTTTCGCAGCGCCGAAGATCGATACAAATCCGGCCTGTTCCACTTCCAGCAACAGAAGGCCCTACCTCTATCGCCCGACCACCTCACACCCAACCTCATCATTGACGACGACATCCTCAAAGACATTATCAGAGAGCTATACCCTCCAGACTGCCCGTGCGAGTTCTCCGCCCTCCCCGTCGACATTCTTGGTCAGATCTACGAACAGTCCCTCGGCAAGATCATTCGGCTAACCAACGAACGCCAGGCCGTCGTCGATGAGAGGAAGGGAATCAAGAAGAAAAGCGGCGTGTATTACACGCCGACGACCATCGTGGACTACATTCTCAAACACACGGTCGGCAAGCTGCTGGAGGGACGAACAGTCAAGTGGAACACACGCGAGAAAAGCAAGCCGGCAAACCAGTTGCGCCTTGATGAGCCCCTGCGAATCCTGGACCCGGCCTGCGGCTCGGGCGCGTTTCTGCTGGGAGCCTACGATTTTCTGCTGCGTTGGCACCTGGACTACTATACCGCGAGGAAACCGCAATCCTGGGCCACCCAACCGAACCCGCCTATCCGCCAATGTGCCAATCCAGAATCGACAACGGTCAATCGCCAATCGTCCTATTGTCTGTCGATTGCCGAACGCAAGCGCATCTTGTTGGATCATATCTATGGCGTGGACCTAGACGCCCAGGCCGTCGAGGTGACAAAGTTGTCGCTGTTGCTCAAGGCGCTTGATGGCGAATCTCAACTGGCGTTTGATGACCCTCACCGGATGTGCCATGAGCGGATGAGCCTTGAGCCGTTGAGCCATCAGCGTGCCTTGCCTGATCTGGGCAGCAACATTCAATGCGGCAACAGCCTGCTCGGCCCGGATTATCTCGACAACCCGCGGATGCGCGGGTGCGACAAGGATGGACGGGATCGGATCAACGCGTTCGATTGGCAAGCCGAGTTTCCACAGGTGTTTGATGATCGCCCCAAAGGTAATCGCGGGGTAATGACGACGCCGGAAGACACACCCGTCGCTTGCGCTCTGGGCTCTGATCCATCGCCAGACGCCCGATCCCCGTCCCTTGATTGTCGAGCCCCTGATCCTCGATCTCCGACCCTTCCTCCTTTCTCCGGCTTCGACGCCGTGATTGGCAATCCGCCGTACCTATCTTACTCCGGCCGACAGGCCGTTGAATTGTCGGAGGAAGAGCGCGCGTATTACGCGAAGCACTATCACGCCGATGGCTGGATGACCTCGCACGGACTCTTCATTGAACACGCCGTGGCAAACCTGTCCAAGCGTTTCGTGGCCTTCATTGTTCCCGATCAGGTGGGACATCTCGACGGCTATCGCGCGACCCGAGAGACGGTCCGTGGGCACGCCGGTCTGGTCGAGGTGCGCTACTGGGGTGAGACAGTGTTCCAGGGCGTCGTCTCGCCAACACTGACTTTCGTGACCGATCGTGAGCACCACGGCGAAACACGCATTCTGCATTCGGACAACGCTCAAACTCGCTGCATCCGCTGCGAAGCTGGAGACGCGTGGGTGGCCCCCTCGATGGAACATCTTTTATCGAAGTTACGCGAGCACACCTTTTCGCTCGGCGCCCTCGTGGCGGATCCCGGTGTCCACACGGGTAACTGTTCTAAGAAGCTCGTACTGCCAATCAAGCACTCCACGCCGGGTTGCGTGCCGGTATTGGAAGGCAAGCAGGTCTTCGCCTACCATTGTCGCCGCCCTTCCAAGGTGCTGAGGCTGGACTATCAACCCGAGCAAGGCGAATACTTCTCGATTAGAAAACGAGACCGATATGCCGGCGCACCCTTCCTGATTCGACAGACCGCGCCGCACCCGATTGTCGGGCCGCGCGAACACGCCGATCATTTCCGCAACTCGCTCCTAGCGCTGTACGCACCACGTGACGGCACGGATGTGCGGTACCTGGTAGGATTGCTGAACTCGCGGCTGATCCGTTGGGTGTATAGCCGGTCCGTCTTGGAATCACGGCAAAAGGCATTTCCACAAGTGAAGGTGGGCTCGCTTCGAAATCTGCCGATTCACAAGATTGATCTCGACATCCCAAAGGACAAACTGTGGCACGACCGCATCGTGAAGCGCGTGCGGAAAATGCTCGATCTCCACAGAAAACTCGCGGCCGCTAAAACACCCACGGACAAGGCGTCCGTCGACCGACGGATCAACGAGACGAACAAGCAAATCGACGGCTTCGTGTATGCGTTATATGGCTTGACGGACGAAGAAATCCGCCTCATCGAAGAGGCGACTGAACGTTAATTCGGCGTCCGAAAGAAACGCAGGCCACCACGGAATAACGCAGCCCGCCTTGGCCGAAGCACGCCGCAGAATCGTCCGCAATAATCCAGCGAGTCGCATAAAGTCGCCCCCCTCATCAGTCCGCGAAAAGCCAATCACTGAGAGCTGAAGGTTGCGTCCCCTAATGTCACTCCCCCGGGGACTCATTGAAACCGAGAAGCCCTGTTCGCTCCTCTAGTGAATCGTCTCTCAAGATCAACCGATTTCAAAAAGGCTCAACGAGCTTTTAATTGCTGGTCAGGGTCCAAGAATTGTGGAACAGATTGCGGCGGCGCCGTGTGGTAAAATTGTCCGCGAAGGGACAAGCCACATCCAAGAAAAGCGGGCAATTGTCTATTGTTCGGATGCGAGAAATGAACTCCCAGAACGGACGCGCATTCGGACATTGGACGATACGTGGGCGGGCTGAGGATAGATATCAGTGACATCTCCATCCAAAACGAACCAGCCACGCCCGCACGCACACGACGCGGCATCGAATCTCAATGGGAATGCTGCGAGCAAGCCTGTCCAGCGCGGGCTGCTGATACCGCTGGCGGTTGTATTACTGCTACTGGTTGGGGGGTTCGCAACGGCCTTGCTGGATATGCAGCAAAAAAACCTGGCCCGGTCCAGCCAGAAACAACTAAGGGCGGTTTCATCCGGCCTGGAGAAGCGTCTGGAAGACCAAGCGCAAATGCTGTCCGCGCTTGTATCCGGCCTGCTTGCCGACAAGGACCTGATTGGTGCAATCAAGGCGCAAGACCGCGATCGCCTTCTGGCTTTCGGGAGCCCACTCCGCAGGCGGCTTCAGGCAGAGCATGGTATCACCTGCTTCTTCGTCCACAGCCCTGACCGGGTGAACCTGCTGCGCGTGTGCAAGCCGGAAAAGAACGGTGATATCATCGATAGTTTCACCGCGCGCGAAGCCGAACGCACTGGTAAGAAATCCTCAGGGATTGAGGTAGGTCCGCTGGGCACCTTCACGCTTCGCGTGGTGCAGCCGGTTTTCGACGACGAGACCCTCATCGGCTACCTGGAACTGGGCAAAGGAATCGAGGACATCCTCGCCTTGATCTGCAACCGACGCGGGATTGAACTGGCGGTGTTGCTCCACAAAGACGCTCTAAACCGGGAAAGATGGGAATCTGGCATGCGGATGCTCGGTCGGGAGAACGATTGGGAGCGATTCCCCCATGCGGTGCTGACCTACGTGTCTCTACCAAACTTTCCCGCCGAAGCAGAGCCTTTTGTCAATGATTCGGGCCGTACGCGCAGGAACCAGAATGCCGAAATCGCCTTTGGTGATAAGCCGTGGTGGGTACTGTTCTCCCCTCTCAAGGACGCCTCCGGTACCGAGGTGGGAGATCTTATCGTCTTCCAAGACACTTCCGAAGCCAGGGCACAGTTCAACCGTTTTCTTGCCGTGTCGGCGGTGCCGGCGCTGGTGCTTCTGGCCGCGTTGATGGGAATCCTATTCATCGCACTACGCCAAATCGATCGTGGCATTCTTGCTCGCGAAGCCGACCTCGCGAAGTCGGAAAAGTTCCAGCGGACATTGATTGAAACATCACCTGATTTTATCGCAATCCTGGACCAGGACATGACTTTCCGGGTCGTGAACAGGTTGGTGCACGGTGTGCGCGAAGAGGATTTCATCGGACGCTCCGCATTGTCGTTTGTGGCCCCTGAGTACGTTGACGACTTGCGTAAGGCGTTTGCCCAAGCCATTGAGACGCAAGAATTGCAGAGCGTGGAGACGCGCGTTCGGATGCCGGACGGCGATCATTTCTATCTCAGCCGCCTGAACCCACTCCCCGAAGCCAACGAGGATCGGGCAGTCGTGCTCATCGCGTCAGAAATCACCGAGCGCAAGCGGGCGGAACAGGCGCGAGAGCTGCTCCTGGAACGTCAGACAAAATTGAACAAGCTGCAACGCGATCTGCTCGGTTCCGAAACACTTGAAGAAAAACTGCGGATGATCACCGATGGCGTGGTAGCAATCTTCGGGGCCGATTTCTGCCGCATCTGGATTACTCAGCCAGGTGATCTGTGCGAATCCGGGTGTATACATGCCGAAGTCACGGAAGGGCAACATATCTGCCAAGACCGAGACCGATGCCTGAAACTGATGGCAAGTTCCGGACGGTACACCCACATCGACGGAAAGGTCCATCGACGTGTCCCATCAGGTTGCTACAAGATCGGCGTCATTGCCTCGGGCGAGGAATCAAAGTTCTTGACCAACGAAGCTACGACAAACCCGCATGTGCACAACACTGATTGGGCGAAGGAACTGGGCCTAATTTCGTTTGCAGGCTATCAACTTCGACCACCGGGTGGAGAAACCATCGGCGTGTTGGCGTTGTTTGCCAAACATGTCATCGCTGCCGAAGAGGATGCTCTGCTCGCGAGTCTGGGGAGTTGGGTCGCCCAGGTAATCCAGAAAGCAAAGTCCGACGAAGCCCTTGACGCCGCCAAGCAAAAGGCGGAAGCCGCCAATCGATCGAAGAGCGAATTCCTGGCCAACATGAGTCACGAGATTCGCACACCGATGACCGCCATCCTCGGCTTCACGGAAAACATGCTCAACCCGAATCTGTCCAATTCAGACCGGTTAGACGCCGTTGACACTGTGCACCGCAACGGCAAACACCTGCTCCAGATCATCAACAACATCCTGGATATTTCAAAAATCGAGGCGGGCAAACTCCAAATCGAGCGTATCCGCTGCTCGCCAATCCAGTTGGTCGCCGACGTGCAGTCGCTTATGCAGGTCCGCGCCGATGCCAAACACATATCCCTCATCTCGGAGTACATTGGTGCCGTACCGGAGACCATCGAGACCGACCCAACGGGCCTCAAGCAGATCCTCATGAACATCATCGGCAACGCGATCAAATTCACCGAGACAGGCGGCGTCAGACTTGAAACACGTTTTTTGAACCCTGACCCGGTGCCCGGGACGGGACCGACGGATCCCATGATCCAGTTCGACATTATCGACAGCGGCATCGGCATGACCCAGGAGCAATCGAGCAAGTTGTTCCAGGCTTTCGTGCAGGCCGATGCTTCGACGACTCGAAAATTTGGAGGAACCGGTCTGGGCCTCAATATCAGCAAACGCCTTACAGAGATGCTGGATGGGGACCTGACAGTGGAAAGCAAGCCAGGCGAAGGCAGCACGTTCCGCCTTGCGATCAAGACCGGTCCGCTCGATGGCGTGAAGATGCTGGAGGGCCCCGCAGCAGTCGAATTTAAAAAGCCGACACAAACCAATGCCGTCACGGGTGATACCACTGTGCTGGCTGGCTGCCGCATCCTCCTGGCCGAAGACGGACCGGACAACCAGCGGCTCATCAGTCATATTCTAAAGCGAGCCGGGGCGGAGATCGCGGCGGCCGAGAACGGCCAACGAGCGGTCGCCGCCGCACTGGAAGCACGTGAGAACGACGCATTGTTCCACGTGATCTTGATGGACATGCAGATGCCGGTGATGGACGGTTATGATGCCACTGCGCTGCTACGTCAACAGGGCTACACCCACCCGATCATTGCCTTGACCGCCAACGCGATGGCCAGCGATCGGAACAAGTGCATCGACATCGGATGCGACGACTACCTCAAAAAGCCCATCGACCGCCACTTGCTGATCCAGCGCGTGGTGCAGTGGGCTCGCATCGGCAAAGCAGATCGATCACACACGAATGAAGAGAAACGGCCGTTGGTCCAGGTCTGAAGATCAACGAAGGAACCGCTCTCGCCGCACACCGACGCTCGGCTTCTTGACCACCATTTCCATCCGGTGAACAGGCAAGACAGGTTGTGATACAATCCAGGCTCCACCGCACCGCCGACCAAACTCGATGTGAGATTGCCTGCGGTGGCACTGCAGCGCGAGAGGTGGTGAAAAGTGCCCTTGGAGAAGAATCGCAGCCAAATGGGTTGGTGTCTGGTATTCGCCCTGTGTGCGAACCCGCTGATGGCCGATATTCCCTGGCCGGCCGAAACGTGGAACGAGGGCGAAGACATCACCCATTCGAGTCCCCAGCACAACAATCTATCCGGTGCCTACTACAACGCCACTGATAACTACGTCTTGGCATTGAAACAAAACGACCTGATCTGGAAGTACACATACGATGCCGGTCTCGATACCTGGACGACCTCAGGTTCAATCGCGCTCCCATCTGCTGGCGACTACGAGGCCATCACGATGTTCGATGAAGAGGACGACCCGACAGACGGCGTCCGTGTCCTGTTGATGCATGAAGGCAACGGAGGGGGCCACAACGATTCAACTCTTTACTACGTCAAGGATCTGTTCACATCGCCGAGTACGGTGCGCACGTGGAAGGTTGGCTGTGCCTCGGGCTGCAACATGCCTGGAGAAGTCGGCAACTCGAACGGGCCCGAGGGAATCGCCTTTGTATCCAACACCTGGTTAGACGACTTGGGCTTTGTCGATGGCGCCGGCGATCCCGTGCTTGGCACAACTGTCGCCGAAAACGGTCTTGATGGGTTGATCTTCGTCGGGCACCAAACCGATGGCTTCATCTACGTATTCGATCTCAAGACGGATGCCAATGATTCAATGAGCTTCATCGGCGTCTATGACACGAGCAGCAGCTTCAACGAAATCGCCGCTCTCGAATTCGACAACCTGAACGGCCTACTCTATATCTTCCACGGCGCTGGAAATAACACGCTCGAAGTCACGGACCTCTCGTCCACCGCCGGCGGTGATGCCGATCGCGTCTTCACGGCCCTGGCTCGAACAGAGCCGGCCGATGGAGGCAGTGGGTACAATCTCGAAGGCTTGGCCGTGATCCCTCCGGACATGTGCGCCAGCCAGAACCTGTGTTGGGGTATCCCGGCCACGGGCCAAATCTTCCTTACCTGTGACGATTGCACGGTAGCGATCAAGTGGATGGAGGGTTTGGCCGGCGATTGGATCAACCGGTGCCCACCCGGTTGTCCCGATGTCCTCCCAGCTGACATGAATTGCGATGACAAAACGGATGGCGCCGACATTCAGCTATTCGTTGAGTTGCTGGTGGGCGGTGGATACGCCTGCCAGGCAGACATGAATGGGGACCGGACGTTCGATTCGGCCGACGCATCGGCCTTCGTATCCGTTCTCCTTGAGGCGAAGTAGCCCCTTCAACGGGCGTGTGGCAATGACACCCAGGACAGAAACCGGAAGCGTTTTTTGGAAAACGTAGCAACCGACCACGCTTTGACTCTCCATAAACCACAACAATCCACCTCTTTGGGCTGGTAGCCCCGTTCACACCCGATTGTCCAACTCATCCATCCCGTTGGCATGGCCGATAACCAAAGGTGCGCGGAGTCCGCGCACTCGGAGACCGGCCTTTTGTTTCCCGCTGGGCCTGGGTCGCCACGAGCCTTACGACGGGAGGTGTATTACGCAGCAACTGCCTGGTTCCATGTCCACAACGTCCCAGCCCATCACCGTCTGTCATCCGGTGTGGCGGCTCGCGCGGGGAGGCCTGGAACGACAGCTCCTCGAACTTCTCCGCCGTCTTGACAAAAGGCGGTTTCGCCATGTGTTGGTCGTCCGCGGATGGAATGCGGAGAGCGCCGAGGCATGCCAAGACCTAGGCGAGAACGTGACGGTAATTCAACAACCCGAGCGAACACGGGATCGATTCTGGTCGTTGAATCTCGCATCCATCCTCCGTGAACATTCGGCGGATGTCCTGCACGTTCGCGGGATGAGTATGCTGCTGGATTCGCTGCTGGCCGCCGGCATATGTCGGGGCCTCTCCGTCGCCTTCAGTTTTCACGGTTTTGAAAACGGCAACAGACAGTACGGCGGCCTCAAACAGCATCTCTACCGCGCGGCACTCGCACACTGCGACGCGCGCTGGGCCGTCGGAAGGTCCGCTGCCGCGTCGATCGCCAATACACTGAAGCTACCGCCAGGATATTTTGACGTCGTGACCAATGGCGTGGACACGGATCACTTCTCGCCAACCGAGGATCGAGCGACCGTTCGCCGACGGCTCCATCTGCCGACCGACCGATTCATCGTTCTCACAGTAGGCAACCTGAAACCGATCAAGGGGCACGACGTGCTCCTGAAGGCTGTGCGAGAACTGGGCTCGAATGCCGAGCGAATGACGTTCGTTTTGGTCGGACGAGATTACGCCGAGGGGAAGTTGCGGCGTTGGGCGGACGTGCACCTCTGCAACCGCGACATTCGGTTCGCCGGAGAACAACAAGACGTACTCTCATTCTATCAGGCCGCGGACGCTTTCGTATTACCTTCTCAATGGGAGGGTTTGTCGAACGCATTGCTCGAAGCAATGTCCTGCGGCTTGCCGGTGATCGCAACCGCCGTCGGTGGAAATTGTGATCTCATCGAGGATGGCCGCACAGGCTTGCTCGTCGAGCCCGATGCGCCCAATCCTCTTGCCGCCGCCATTCGATCGTTGTTTTCTGGCGCCGCGGGCGATGCAAGGAAAATGTCAATGGGGACGGCGGGTCGGGAAACAGTGCTCACTCGGTTTTCGTTGTCAAAGACGATCGAGGCTTATGCGGACCGCTACACGGCGATTGCACGGCCTGCGGATGACGGCATTGCAGTGGGCACTACACATTCGCCGGTCACATCGGGGAGTTCCGTCTCATGACGACGCTGACAAACATCTACGAAGAATCAAGCGGTGACGTGACACAGCGCCTTGGAACGTTGTACCGATATCGCGGCTTGATGTGGATGCTGGCCTGGCGAGACATCCGCGTCCGCTACAAACACTCAGCACTCGGTGCCGCCTGGGCGATTGTGCCGCCGTTAGCGATGATGATGATCTTCACCTTCGTCTTCGGCTCGGTCATTAATCTCGACAATCAGAAACTGACTGGCTCCGCAACGTTGCCCTACCCCCTCTTTGCCTTCAGCGGCTTGGTCCCGTGGATGTTCTTCGCAAACGGGTTAAGCGTCGCGATCGGCTCTCTGGTGGCAAACCGCCAACTCGTCACGAAAATCTACTTCCCGCGCGAGGTCTTTCCCATCGCCGCGGTCATCAGCGCGTTTGTGGATTTCCTGATCGCCACACTCGTCCTGGTCGGGCTCGCGGTGGTCTTCCATGTCATGTCGAACGGATGGAGCTACCAGTTTCACTGGACGCTGGTGTTCATTCCACTCGTGATCGCTGTGCAGGTGATGTTCATGATCGGACTCGGCCTACTCCTTTCGATGGCCAACCTCTTCTATCGCGACATCGGCTTCCTCTTTCGCTCGATCATACAGCTATGGATGTTCGTGACCTGTGTCGTGTATCAGCTGGAGGCCACAACGGGTTGGAAGCGGGCAATCATCCAATTGAACCCCATGACGCCCATCATCCGGGCATATCGCGACTGCCTCATCCTCGGCCGGTCCCCATTCGACATACCGTTCCTGGGTGCGGCGGCTGTGTCGATCATGTTCTTCCTCGTCGGCTGGTGGTGGTTCCGACGCCGCGAGTACGACTTCGCGGAAAACATTTAAGCGCAAAATACCACCACCTCAAACGAGCCAATCACCACCGAGCCGACTTTTGTCAAGCCTGTGCCTCAGCAATAAGGAAGATTCTAGCCCGGGCTATCCATTCCAAACGTCCTTGTGTTAGAATCCCCGACAAGCGAGGTAACACCGCCATGAGGTTCTAATTGAACGGCTAGAGCAGATTTACTTTTTACCTTACGGCTTCTTACGTAGCGCCCGACGCGGAAATCGGATGGTTCGACCGGAGTCGATAGCTGTTCCTGGTTCAATAGGTGGGGAAGGCCGTGTCAAAGAAACAACATCAGCAGCGTAAAAAACAAAAAGACAAAGGAACACACCGCTCACGAGCGCCACTTATTGGCACAATCGCACCGCTTGTCCTCGTAGCGTTGCTGGTAGGCAGCTTCGCGGTGTGGAAATACACTGCCGCGCCAGACACCGTGGTTCCAGACGGCTTCAACCTCCTCCTCGTTACACTTGACACCACGCGAGCGGATTATCTGGGATGCTACGGCAACGATGCCGCACGCACGCCAACCATGGATCGCCTGGCCCACGAAGGATCTCTCTTTACCCACTGTGACTCCTGCGTGCCGATTACGGCACCGTCACATGCCAGCATCATGACGGCCGTCTACCCCTACGTGCATGGCGTACGCCAGAACGGGACCGACCGGTTGGGGCCGCGCCACATCACGCTGGCCGAGACCCTGAAAGAAGCAGGCTTTGCCACACAAGCAATCGTTAGCGCGTTCGTGCTTAACGGCAAGTTCGGCGCCTCACAGGGATTCGACGTATACCGCGATGTGACGGTGCTCGGTTCTGGCGACCCACTCAAGGCTCAGCGCAAAGGTGGCGAAACCTGCGACGACGCCTGCGAAATGCTCGTCGAGCTGGCGGAGCAACAATTCTTCCTATGGGTACATTTCTTCGACCCACATTCCCCGTACGAATCTGAACAACATCCCAATCCGAATTCCAAGGAAGCCTACGCGGATGAGATCGCCTACACGGATGACCAGATCGACCGGCTCTGCACGCAGTTGCAGGAATTAGGATTGTACAAACGAACGCTGATCGTAATTGTCGGCGACCATGGCGAAGGATTGGGGGAGCACCAGGAACAAGAGCATGGAATGCTCCTCTATGAAACGACACTTCGCGTTCCACTGATCTTCTGGTGCCCTGGATTGATTGAGCCGGCCCAAACCATCGACCTCGCCGCTCGCACGATCGATGTCGCGCCAACGATCCTCGGTTTGTTGGAGCAGCCGAGCTGGCAGCACGCTCAGGGGAGGAGCTTCGCACCCTTGCTGACCGGTACTCAGCAGGAAACACTTTTGCCGGTTTACGGCGAATCGTTCGAAGCCCACGTCAGATACGGAGCATCACACCTGCGATCGATCCGTGTCGACGGATGGAAATACATCCAGGCCCCGAAACCGGAATTGTATCATCTGCCCAGCGACCCGGATGAACTGTCAAACCGAATCAAAGACGAACCTGGGCGAGCGGCTGAGTTGCGATCGCAACTGCAAACGCTACTGGCCGAAGCACCTCCTCCAGTGGCCGAAGACGTGAGCATTGCGTTAAACGCGTCGGAGATCAGTCAGTTGGAATCACTCGGCTATGTTGCCTCTGAAGCGCCGGAGATGCAACCAGGTCTGACAGAAATAGACCGTTTCGAGCCTCGGGGTTCCAATCCGCGGGATGTGTTGCCGCTCGTGCCGGAAATCCTTCGCGCCCGACAAGCGGTGAGGACAGGACACGCAAACGACGCGATTCCAAGCTTGCAGCGGTTGATTAAACAGATACCCGATGCTTGGCGCTTGCGTGCCGATTACGCTGAAGCCCTTGCGAAAGTCGGCCGCCCCGCTGAAGCAGCGGCGGCGTACGGGCAGGCCGCCCAACTTGCTCCGGAAGATCGATACATCCGTCGACAATTCGCCCGTTTCTTCATGGCCGACGGCAAACCCGAAAAAGCAGTCGAGCAGTACGCGGCCATGCTGCAACGTATGCCGGATGACACAACAGCATTGCATGAGATGGCAGTCGCCTTGATTCGATTAGAGCGGTTTAAAGAAGCAGAGGAAAATCTGCAACTCGCAATGCGAATCGACCCGGACACACCGAGACTGCTGCATGCAATGGGTCTGCTCCGCTGGACGGAAAAACGGTATATGGAAGCGGCACCCTACTTCCGACGCGCGATTGAGATCGACCCGAAATACGAACCCTCCCGCGACGCCCTGAACAAACTCCGCGCAGCCGGTCTTAAGACGCCGTGAATGCAGAACCTCGACAGCCGGCAGTTGGAGGTCCAACGGTGAATCAAACCATGCCCGGCATTGAAAAAGACTAGAGAGGTCGCCAACAGGCCGCTGCGCCAGGCGAACCGTTCTGGGCTGTTCAACTCACCAGACGGCATGTTAGAATCCCACGCCAAGAGAGGTGACACCACCATGAGATTCGCACTCATCGGCCCGCCGCAATCGGGAAAATCCACGGTTTTTTCGGCAATCACCGGCCAACCGCCGGACCCAGGCCACGGCGCGACCGAGCATCTCGCGGCTGTGGATGTGCCCGACAAACGCCTGGACTACCTGTTTAGCGTGTATGGACCCAAGAAGAAAACACCGGTCCGCCTGGAGTTCCTCGACGTGCCTGGTGTTTCACTCACCGACGCCCACGGCCAGGCCGAGTTCCGCAAGACAATGCAATCCGCGCGACTTTGCGACGGAATCGTGATGGTCGTCCGGGCGTTCGAGTCCGACGCCGTCGCGAAGTATCGAGACAGGATTGACCCGAAGGCGGACCTGGAAGAACTGCACACGGAACTGATCTTCGCGGATTTGGAACAGGTGCTCAATCGAGTCGAGCGGTTGGAGAAATCCGTCCAGAAGCCGACGAAGACGCGGGATCGGGAGATTCGCGAACTGGCGATGATGCGCCGCGTGCAAGAGGCACTCGAATCGGAAGCACCCGTTTCTAACGCTATCCAAAACGAAGAAGAACGAGCCATCGCCTCCGGCCTCGGTTTCCTGACGCTCAAGCCGGTGATCGTGGTCATCAACACAGACGAGGCGGATGCAGCCAAGCCGCCGGCCTTCGAACACCAACACGCCGCCGCAACGATTGCCTTGGCTGCGGAGATTGAAGAGGAGATCGCGGAACTCAGTGAGGAAGACCGAGCGGCTTTTCTGGCGGACTTCGGCCTGACGGAATCGGCTCGAAATCGATTGATCAATACCTGCTACGATGCCATCGGATTGATTTCGTTCCTCACCGCCGGCGGCAAGGACGAGGTTCGTGCCTGGACGGTCAAGCACGGCACGACGGCATGGGAAGCGGCAAGCAGTATCCACAGCGACATCCAGCGCGGCTTCATCCGCGCGGAAACGGTTGCCTTCGACGACGTCAAGGCGAACACCGACCTCAAAGGCGCGAAAAACGCCGGTAAGATGCGGCTGGAGCCGAAGGGCTACGTCGTGAAAGATGGAGACGTGATTACGTTTCGCTTTAACGTCTAGACCTTCGCCGCACTTAGATACTATCTCACATTTGTGGCACAGGCGTCTCGCCTGTGTTTTTACCGCCGAGACGGCGGTGCCACAATGAACTTGGCACAGTCTTGAGGTATTCTGAAGTCGTTGCTGAATGTGTGGCGGCGCCATCACGTAGCGTCGGCCCCCCGTGGCCGACGTGGAATGGAAGAAGATTTCCATCTTGCCGACGTCGGCCACAGGGGCTGACGCTACAGCTTGGGTTCTCCGCCCCTTGCGATTGTGGGGAGCAAGCTAGCATGGGCGTCGGACGCCACGCTGTTTCTTGAACTGCGGTAGAATCCTCGTTCGGAGTTAAACAAATGATGATACGGCGAATGACGTGCGTGGCGATGTTGATCGTGTGCGGAGTGGGCGGCGTGGCAGCGGCCGATGAACCCGGCGCGGACGCATTTCTGCCGGCGGGTCTCAATGCATGTGTCCAAGGCGTTCAAGGCGGACAGGTTGACTGGACCTGTGGCCATATCATCGCAGTCGGCCGGGGGAAGGCACACGGGCGCACGGATCAGGACAAGCACATGGCCCGCCGAGCGGCGGAGGTCGTCGCCGCACGGAACGCGCTGGCGATCGCCGCCGGATTGCGGATCGACGATGAGGGCGGTTTCGCGGATATCGAGAATGCGGAGGTCCAACTCCGAGGCATCATCCGGGGACATGAGACCCTCTCGACCCTTTGGAACCCAAAGAACCAGCCGCCGGATTGCGTCGTACAGTTAAAAGTCCCGCTCTGGGGCCTCGAAAGCGTGGCCTCCGTAATCTATGCCAACCAACACCAAAAAACGTTCCAGAGCCGACGCCCCCGGTTGGTCCTGGCGCCCGCACAAGACGCCCTCGCCAATGAAGTTGTGGTCATCGACGCGCGGGGGCTGGGCGTCCGGCCCTGCCTATTCCCGATCGTATCGCAGACCGGCGGCGCGGTGCTCTACGACGTTTGCACGGTCAGCGGAGAGGCCAGTGCGAGCATCTTACCTCCGGTCCGCTACGCCGAGTCCGACCTTTCCCACGTCGCATTGGTCAACACCGCAATGTCCCGCGAACGCTTGACGCAGCGAGCCGGCTTGCCTCATGCCGGACCGAACCACGACCTGTCAACGCACATGATCTCCATGCCGGCGCGGCATTACCTCCGCCTCGCCCAACCGTCCACACGCGTTGCCGACGACACTCAGAAACACCTCTCGACCCAACCAACCACCAAGCCGAGCAAGAAGGTGCGCCGCCGTCGTGTTGTCAAGGCCGTCAAAGCGGCAGGAACAAACAAAACCGAAATCGTGCTCACGAAGGAAGACGCCGAAAAGTTGCGAAAGGACCCGAAAGGCGCGGCACTACTGCGGGCGGGGCGTGTCGTCGTCGTCGTTGATTCGGTCGCGGCGGGCATCGAAGGGCGCAAGAACAATCAACCGGGTGACATGGAGTTGGCACTTTTCCATAGATGATGATGGAGGACCGACAAAGCCCCACGGCCTACCTGGAGGATCGCCCCCTACTGTCCCGGCGACAGGCGTGGGCGCTATGGATCGCGGCGCCGCTTCTGTGCGGCCTGCTCGGCTTTTGGCTCGCAAACACACAATCGCTCGAAAGGCTCGAAGGCCTGACGATCGACTGGCGCTTCCAAATGCGCGGGGCGCGCCGCCCACCCAAGAACATCCTCATCGTCGAGATTGATGAATCCAGCCGGCGCGGATTGAAACATGGACTCCAAAGGTTCAACCTCCGCGAACACCTCCCGGCAGCCATCACCAATCTCTGGAAATCCGGCGCCCTGGTGGTCGGACTGGACATCTATCTCGAAGACCTGACAACCCCGGAAATCGACGGGCCCCTCGCCGCGGCGATGAGCGAGGCGAACGTCGTGCTGGCCGTTTCGCACACGGACGGCCGCGCGATTCAGGCGGCCGATGTCTTCCACCAGACCAATCCCTCCCAGGGCCTGATCACCGTCTATCCCGATCCGGGAAACGTCCTCCGCCGATTCCCGCCTGCCCTATTCCTGGAGCTACTCCCATCCAGCGGCGAAATCACCGACTTGGAACTCGTCTCACACTTTCCCCTGACCCTGGCCATGTTCGCGGTGTGGGAGGAAGACGAATCCGCCAAGCCGACATTCAAAGACGGCGTGGCACACCTGGGATCGCACGCGGCTGAGCCGAACGAGTTGATCGACTGGGCCGCCATCGAGCCGGCAAGGGCCGACGATCAAGCGGGCTGGCGGACGCTCCGTTTTGAAGACGCGGTCCGCGGGACTTTCAAGCCGGACGACGTGAACGGTGCGATCGTGCTGATCGGCGAGTCGCGCTCGATTCGCGACGCCTTTGTGACGCCGCTTGCCGTCGACCTCGTCCCGGGCCTCTACTATCATGCCAACGCCATTGCGCACGTCCTTCAGGATCGACACTTCGAGGCTGCCTGGGCCGTCGGCCAAAACCTACGCCTCCTCACGGCCGCCCTGGCATTCCTCGCGGGCCTGTTCGCCTGGAATCAACGGTGCTGGTGGCGACATCGCCATAGCACGATGCTGCTCATGGGCTACGTGTCGGCGGGCGTGGCCATCTTCCTCGGCGGATGGACCTGCCTGACCCTCTCCCTGTTCGGGCAAAACATTTTGCTCCCCGTCGCCGCGCCGCTCGTGGCCATGGCGCTCGCGATGGCGACGGGGCTCGCGGCCCAATGGGTGATGCTGAACGAAAACGCGAGACGGCTCGCGCGAAGGGCGAGACAGATCGAGATGTTGTTCGGGCAGTCGGTGTCGCACGCCGTGCTCGAGGCGTTGAAACGGAGTCCCGAGCGGATTCGCCAAACGCAGACGCGCGACGTCTCCGTGCTCTTCTGCGACTTGCGGAACTTCACCGCACAAACCGCCGACATGGCGCCCGAGGCGGTCGCCGGTCTGTTGAACGAATACTTCGACCACATTACAGAGGCCGTCTTCGAGGAGGACGGCTTCATCGACAAGTTCGTCGGCGACGAGGTCATGGCGGTCTTCTCGGTGCCCTTCGAACAGCCGGACCATGCGGCCCGAGCGGTACGGACGGCCGTTTCCATCAAACGCCGCCTCGCGACGCTGAACCGCATGCGTGCGGAGCGCGAACAACCGCCGCTCAACTGCGGACTCGGCCTCCACTGCGGCCCGGCGGCGGCCGGCCACATCGGCTCTCGCGATCGGTCGAACTACACCGTCGTCGGCGCGACGGTCAACATCGCGGCCCGGATCGAAGAATTCACCCGCGGCGGCGAAATCCTCATCAGCGAATCGATCCGACAGAAACTCGGCGAAGACGCCCGCATGAAACCCTGGAAACGCGTCGACCTCCGCGGCGCGGGACGGTCACACCAGTTGTACGAGGTCGAGGTTGGAGAAGAGGGAGAAGGGACTAGGGATTAGGGGGAAGGGAGAAGGGAAGAGGGAAGAGGATTCGAGGGATCGAACGCCAATAGCCCGTGGCGGAAGCCAGGGGTTGGGGCGCCCGCTGTATGTCGATCGTGTGAATACCGGATTTGTGTTGCATTCGGATGCTGGGGCGAAAAAAAACTAGGGTGGCAAAGTTTGCTTGAGCAAGAGAGCTTCAAAATGGCGA
>CAZTAR010000045.1:0-17109 GCA_964611695.1 uncultured Planctomycetaceae bacterium
CACGGATGAAGCTCAAACGGCTCTACCCTTCAATTGAGTAGTGTCGAAGCACTAGTGCTCTTCGCCGGCAGGCTCTTTCGGCTTCTTCTTGTTGAGCACCGGTCGGCGGAGATCGTCAATCAATAGCTTCTCCTGAGGCGAGTACTCCTCGATCAGTGGAGCAACGATCTCACGCAGGAGGGTGGTCATGTCCTTGAAGGCCAATCGTTCTCCGCCCTTGACCAGGGCGGCGTTGACTTTTTCCTTCGAGAACGGCTTGATGCCGGCATTCACGGCGACTTTCTGTTCCGACTTGGCGGTTGCGGTATCGATATTCCATGGAGATTCCGGCGAGCCGAACCAGATGGTTGTTTTGGACAAGTCGATTACGCCCGGTACGACGGCAATCACGTGGCCCGACTTGTGGCCGTGGTTAATGCGTTGGGCCGTGTGGTCGCCGACATAGAGCACAGGCATCGCGATCTCTCGCGGGTATACCAGGGCAGGGTCGACCTTCAAGACGAGCAGGGTGCCGGTCGTCACGTTCGGACGTTCCTTGCTCCAGAAGAAATCGAAGCCCTTTTCAAGCGTAAATGTCCGGGCATAAATCAAGTCGGTGACCGTCGCGGGCGTTGCCGGAATCGCCGGCGGCTTCTCCATGTTGGTCACTTTTTCTTTTTCGGGCGGAGCTTTCTGCCCATCCGCCATCGCCAGAGGTGCCGCCGCCAGGGATGCGGCGAAAAGAATACATGCTGCAAACGTAATAGCCTTCATGGCGTCGATCCTTTCCATTGCTACTCTTTACTCATCCGCCGAGCTTCCGTTTCCGGTCACCGATTCGCGGTCCCTGAAGGGTCGCTATTCGCACTGCACCTCGAAGATCTCGAACGCGTCAATCGCAGCCTCGTCCTTCGAGTTGTTCGGATTGTCCTCCACACTGAACCGGACTTTCATTTGAGTCGTGAGCGGTGTCACATAATTCGTGATGTACACTGATCGTTCGACCCAGCCCGGCGGGATGTTCGTCACCATCTCGATGGGGTACCATGTTTCGCCGTCATCGTTGGATATCTCGACAGCCATCTCGTCGAAGTCCTGGTCGTCGTTCGTCCACCATCGGGCATAGCGAAGGACCGGATTGGTCCAGCCGTCCAGATCGATGGTAGGGGAGGTCAGGATCGTCGGGCCGCCGTCCACGTCAACATGGTAGGCATTCCCGGTCACATAGCAGTAACCCGAGCCGTCGAAGTCATGGGTAGGCTCATCGAAAGACCCGTCGGTCGAGGGGGTGGCGCGTTCCCACGCGCCTGAAGCCAGGGCGAAGTTTTCAACAGTCCATCCCAGGTCGCTGTTAAAATCGTCCTGCATGATGCTGATGAAGTTACCGACGAAGGAGACGTAGGGCATCGCGGCGCCACCGCCCGGGGCATAGACGACGCCGGTCACGGTGCCTGTCGCGCTGAAGTAGTATTCGGGAGTGTCTTCGCAACCGGCGGCGGGAAGTGTGCCTTGCCACAGGTCACCCGCGACCTGCTGCAACTCGACGCTCTGCCAGCTTCCACCGTCGTACCGGTAGTGCAGGAGGGCGGAGCCTGGTATCAAGGTGTCGTTACCTTCGAAAATTTCCAAACCGATGGCGGTTGGGACCCCCGGCGCTATGAACTCCGGCGGCTCGCCGGGTAGGCTGATCGAAAGTGGAATGAAGTAAGGTGGATAGTCGTTGGTGAGCATGAGCTCATCCACGACGATTCGTCCTTCATTAGAGCCCCAGGAGGGTCCGAAGTCGAACCTCACCGCCACGATATCCGTCAGGTCCAGGCCAGAGCCGTTGGTGGTGAAATCCGTCGGACGAATACGGATGACCTCCATTTCGTTGTGCCAACCGCCGTTTCGCTGGTAGGGCTGTTCGAGCCCGCCGCCGTACGCGCCGATGTTGATCGAACTGGTGACGCCGAGACCGTCGCGCAACGTCACACTAAAAGTCACATCACCCAGGACTGCCAGCGTATAGGGATGCCGCGTGCCCTGCGCGCCTCGGAATGAGAGGTATCGGTCATCCGAGAAGTCTCGTTCCGAGGGGATGACCTCCCATTCGTAGTAGGCGTCCGCGCCGTTCCAGTCGAAAACCACACCGCGGGTGGTGTCCCAGGAAGCGGCCTGCGTTGCGCCGTTGAAGGGATCGGTGGCGGTCCAACTGAAACTGGTGTTGTTGTCGCGCAGCTGGCCCTCCGTCACGTTCCCCACGGTGTAACTCACCGCGCCGCCGGAACTGCTGGTATTCAACGATGTCTCCGTCTGGTAGTCGTCGATGAAGAAGTTGCCGTCATCGGCGCCATTGCGATACTCGTTGGTCACGACAATGCAGGGATTGGACGTGTCCACGCCACTCGGGTGGAATCGTTCATACTGTCGCCAGAAGTAATCCGTTGCCGGGATGTTGCCCTCGGCATAGTACTTGATGAGCGGCACAAACATCCCTAACTGGATCAAGTGAGTGTTCGCTTCACCGATCTGGCACGGCCCCTCAATCCAGGGATCCCCACCGCCATTGTGGAACCAACCGTGACCGGCGCCCTGCACGATGGTCGACATTCGGAACTTGGTCGCACGATCGTGCAGTTCGAATGTATCCACGAGATTCCAGCCGGGATCGCCGGACACGTCGTCGTCACCCGAGGCGGTCCACAGATGGAAATTCGCATGATACATCTGGACGTTATCGTTCACGATCGGCAGCATGGCGCTGATGAGCACGATACTGTCCGTGGTGTAATAGGTGGGCGTGTAGTCTCCCTCAATGAGCGCGTCGAAGGCCCATGTGACACCTTCACCGCCCCTGCTGTGGCCGATCCAAATGATGCGACTGGAATCGATTTTGCCATCGAGCACCCCGCCTGCAATGGAATCCTGCAGGTGCAGAATCGCATCGGTGTGCCCCAGTGTGCCCCAGGGCGGTCCCCCCAGATTGTTGTGAGACATCACGATGTACCCGTAGGACGCCATGTGGTGACCGATGTGGTCGTAGTAGGTGTACAGGTGGCCATTGCCATGACCGATGACGATCAGCGGCAGGGGTTCCATGTCGGCGATGTCCGTGGGATAGAATAGGACTTCATTCCCATAGCCGGACGGAATGCCGAATATCGCGCCGACGTTGTAGGAGGGGACATCCGTTACCGCCAGGGGGCCTAGCTGCGTGGTATCGTGGACCACATACAAACCCGCCTCCTGGCCGAGTCCGTCGATATAGTCGTCACCGTCGAGCACGCCGTTTTGATTCATATCAAGCACGATATCGTAGGGGTAGCCCAGACCGGTGTAGTCACCTGTGGCCTCAACATACACCGCACTGCTGAGGTCATACGAGCCTGCGATGACGAACGTGTTTTCTTGGATGGTCGTGCCGCCGAAAGTCTCGGTCTGTGGACCATCCGGGGATACGTCCGTCAACGTAGGATCCACGTGCCAGCTGCCGGCCGACTTGGCTTCAACAATATAGATGTCGCCCGTCTCGCCGACGGTGTCAGGAAATCTTGTGGGGTCGATTGCGACTGTTACGGGAGCGTCATCATTGAAAGCCTTGACGTATTCAAAGAAAGGATATTCGGCCAGTGGATTGCCTGCGAGTTGAGTGGCGATGGGAGGCTCCGTCGGACCGCTTCCCAGAAGTTCGATCACGAATCCGGAAATATCCGCGCCGTCCTCGGACCCATCAACATTCATGTCCGCTTGTGTGATGTCGCAGCCTGGATAGGCAATTGCGTATCCCGCCGGATCGATCAATGCCAGGACGAAGGCACTGACGTCATCGACGGTGAGCGACCCGCTGCAATCGAGATCCCCCGGCAAACTCCATGCTGGACTTGCGAATACAAGAATGCTGACTGCGGCAGCGAACCATCCCCTGCGAAAAAAGCGCTTGACCCTCGCTATCATAGGATCCTCCCTTTCCGGCTCGCCTGACAGAATAGGCAGGCGTGCTCAAGAACCAAGCCGCGACATGCATCCTCCCCGCATAGCATGTTCGACCCAGGCAAACCCCAGCCGGTGTATTTCGGCTGGCCTTCCTCATTTACCGGACCTCGACCCATTATCCTATCCGAAATCGCGACGCGATTCAATTGAAATGGCCGCCAATGTGATGGATTAGGCCACATTGCCGATGAACCGTGGATGTAGGAGAATCATTTGGGAAACACAACTTCGTGATTGACGTTCACTGCGTCGAAGACGGATGACCCGCGGGACAATGGTTCGTGAGGCGAAACCTAGTCGATAGAACCGCCGCCTGATCCCCCATGTGTGGCGTTCGTGCTCATCTCCGGCGTCGAAATGTCTGAAGTGACCTACGCCGCGCCGGATGTGGATTCGTTTCTCGCGGCGAAAGTGAATCGCGACGGCGTCGTCAACAGCGTAGACTGCTAGAGTCGTTCACGCTTGCCTATGACTGTGGCACCGCCGTCTTGCCCGTGAATCCGCCGCCGAGACGGCGGCGCCACAGGTGCACTTAACCGTGAACTGCTCTAGATTATCGCGATTGGCGTGCATGTCACCGAAGACATCGATAGCCAGGTCCAAAGCGAGTCGGAGGGCCGTGCCACGGTAAACCGAAGAAAAGCGAGAGGCAAACGCACAAAGACGACTCGGGCGACTGAGCCGATGCTTGTCACCGGGTTGCGCGCACGCCACGCCTGGATGTTGTTCCTCGTGGCTGTGGCAGGTTTTCTGGCCTACGCCAACAGCTTCTCAGGCCAGTTCGTCTTCGATGACGACAAATGGATTGTTGGCAACCATTCCATTCAAGAGTTCTCCACGGAGTGGCTTCGTGACCGACGCCCGGTCGTGAGCCTTTCCCTGGCGGTCAACTATGCAATCGGTCAGGAAAACCCCGTTGGCTATCACATCGTCAACCTCATCGTCCATTTGCTCGCGGCATTGACACTCTTCGGCATTGTCCGGCGCACCCTCCTCTCCAAGCCGTTGCGAGAGAAGTTCGGCCACGCCGCGCCTTGGTTTGCTCTGGCCGTCGCCCTGTTGTGGGTGGTTCATCCATTGCACACCCAGGCAGTCATGTACATCATTCAACGGGCCGAAGCGATGATGGGCCTGTTCTATTTGCTGACTCTCTACAGTGTTCTGCGTGGAGCGGATTCGTCACGCGCCCGCTTGTGGTATTCAGCCGCGATTGTCGCCTGCGCGCTGGGCATGGGATGTAAAGCGGTCATGATCACCGCACCCCTGGCGGTGCTGCTATACGACCGGACGTTCCTGGCCGGTTCGTTCTCCGTCGCGATCAAGAGGCGTTGGGGACTCTACACGTGTCTTACCGGCACGTTTGTCGTTCTTGTCTGGGCCGGCGTGGTACAAGGCGTGCTTAGATCGTCACCGCAGGGGCCGGCCACCGTCGGCTTTGGCTACAAGGGGGTGACGCCAATCCAATACCTGATGACCCAGGCCGAAGTCATTCCACACTACTTGAGACTTGCCTTTTGGCCGGATCCATTGAGCCTCGACTACGCTTGGACCTTTGTCACCCAGCCGGCGGAAGCGGTGTTGCCGGGCCTCTTCGTGCTTGTTCTTCTGGCGGCGGCGGCTTTCGGACTCGCCAGGAAACATCCGCTCGGATTCGTCGCAGCAGCGTTCTTTTTGATTCTTAGCCCAACATCAAGCTTCATCCCGATCAAGGATGCCACCTATGAGCACCGCATGTATCTGTCGTTGGCGGCGTTGACGGTACTGGTTGTTTTTCTCTCCCACAGTTTACTCAGGCTATTCGTGGACAAGGCGGCCCTCCGCGTGGTCGCGTGTGTTTTGGTGCTCGCCACCATGATTGCACTCGGCACACGAACCTATCACCGTAACAAAGACTATCACGCTGACACCACGATTTGGCGAAAAGCCCTTGAGGTGAATCCCCAAAACCCTCGAGCGCATTACAACCTCGGCAAGGAGCTGGTGGATCAGGCATCGCTTCTCCGGCACAACGGCGACAACATGACCGCCGACGCGAAAGTCGTTGAGGCCATCGAACACTACAAAGAGGCAATTGTCTGGAATCCGAGGCACCCATTTGCATACAACAACCTCGGCATGGAACTGGCCAAGAAAGGTGAGTCGGAGGAGGCCATTCCCTATTTTGAGGAAGCGGTCAGTGTGAATCCGAGGGTCGATAAGGCGTGGAGCAATTACGGCGTTACGCTGATGCACCTCGGCCGGTTGGATGAGGCCATCGAGAAATATCGCACGGCCATCGGCATCGACCCGAAAAACGCCTCCTCGCACTACAACCTCGGTTTGGCCTTGTACCGCCAGAGGAATTATGCAAAGGCTGCGACAGCCTTCAAGGAGGCTCTGCGATTCAATCCGGAGTATCCAAACGCGCGCAAGTTTTTGAACGTTGCCGAGAAGAAAATGGAACAGGGCGGCGAATCTTTGTCGAGGTAGGGGGACAACTTCATCACCAACGGCCTGGGTGCCATGCTTTCACGCGACGCAGTCGCGGGTAAGCATGTTCAATGTCGAGAAGACACGCCTATCCACTCCACTTTCGCAGGCAGAAAAGGCAAGCCTCCCAGAATGACACCCGAGACGACACCCAACACGATAAGCTATTATGGCTCTGGTCTTCAATCCAGTGAGAACGCCGCCGGGTCCAGCTTTCGGAAGAGCACTTCAGGGACGGGGCCGAGTTCGTGGCCGACAGGAAGAGCCTCCGTCGCGTGCGGCCAAGTCCATGCCTCCTTCGGCACATTCAAAGAGACTCGGATTTTCTCCGAGGCGAACGGCAGAAACGGCCCCATCAACACGCCCAGTGTACGCACAGCCTGGATACACGTGTGGATCGTCGTGCCGCACAATGGCAGGTCGGTCTTGCGGGTCTTCCACGGTTCACGCGTGTCGATGTATCGGTTGCAAGCGCGAAAACCGTCCATGACGCGGCCCAGGGCGGACTTGAATCGCATTGCCTCGATGTCCTCGCCAACCGCCTTGGGCAGCGCGCGGATGTTCGCTAGCAGGTCGGCTTCGAGTTGATCAGCGCAGACGGGCTCGGGCGCGTTTCGGTCAAAGTGCTGTGTGGCGATCTTCTGCCAGCGGTTCACGAAGTTGCCCAGGGTGGCGATGAGTTCGCTGTTATTTCGCTCGATGAAGTCGCCAAACTGCCAAGCCGTCCGTTGGGACTCCGGCGCGTTGATCGTCAAGTAATACCGCAGCGGGTCCGGATCGAAGGTCTGGAGAAAGTCCTGAATCCAGACAGCCGTGCCGCGCGACTTGCTGATTTTTTCCTCCTCCTTGCCGGAGAACTTGATATTCAGAAACGCATTCGCCACGACGTTGGACGGCAACTGGTAATGGCCGTGCTCCTTCGGCGGCGTGTACTGGCTGCCGCGGGCCGCCATCTCGGCCGCGGTGAACTGGGAACCCAACAGCATTGCGGGCCACGTGATCGCGTGAAAGACAATGTTGTCCTCGCCGATGAAGTGGACGATCTTGCACGCCGGATCCTGCCACCAGTCCTTGTACTTCCGCCAGTCGCCGTCGCGCTGCTGGCATAGTGCCGCAGTGAAGCTGACGTATCCAATCGGAGCATCGAACCAGACATAGAGCACCTTGCCCTTCGCATCAGGGTCGTCGAGGGGGACAGGCACGCCCCAGGTCAGGTCGCGCGTCATCGCGCGTTCGGGGAGTCCTCGCTTAATCGAGCCCATCGCGAAGTTCGTGACGATCGGCCGCCAGTCCAGCGAGACGAGGTTGAACCAGTCGGCCAACATGCCCTGAAACTTCTCCAGCTGCAGATGCCAGTGCGTGGTCTCCCGGCGCTCCGGCGTCGATCCGGTAATGGTGCTGACAGGATCGCCAAGTTGGAGCGGATCTATGCTGTTGCCGCAGTGCTCGCACTGGTCGCCGAAGGCCTCCGGATATCCGCATGGCGAACCGTCCGGCATTTTGTGGTAGCAACGGCCTTTGACGTATCGGTCGGGCAGGAACTTGCCGGCCTCCGCATCATAGAGTTGTTGCGTGGTTCGCTTCACGAAGTGCCCGTTGTCGTGAATGGCTGTGAAGAACTCTTGGCTGATGCGGTTGTGGTACTCGACGAAATCCGGCTGATGCGTTCCGCCGTAGATATCAAAGTGAATGCCGAGCCCTTCAAAATCCGCCGCTTGACGCTGGTTGTATTTCGCGGAAAGTTCGGCGGGAGTCGTGTTGTTCGCCTTCGCTGCGATTTCGATTGCCACGCCGTTGTCGTCACTGCCGCAGATGAAACGAACATCCCGTCCGATCGATCGCATGTAACGCACGTAGATGTCCGCAGGCAGATAGGCGCCCGTGACATGCCCGACGTGAAGGCGACCGTTCGAATATGGGAGAGCCGCGGTAACGAGAATTCGGCGATCAGACATTTCAACTCCTGTCTAATGTTCACCCTCACTGCCTCCGCGTGGCGCGAAGGAACCTGTGGCACCGGCGTCTCGCCGGTGGAATCACAGGCAAACTGAAGCGGCCAACGCCCCTGTCGGCCGTGAATGGGGATTCGTGGTTCCCGTCGGCCACGGAGGGCCGACGCTTCTTTGGACGCGACCGACGTGCCGAAGCCTCATTCTAAAGGCGCGGTGTGAATATTGGAAATCGCCCAATCCGCAGGGGCATTACTGGGATTCACCGTTGTGCTCGACGATCCACGCGGCAAGGTCGCGAAAGAAGCCCGACGGATCCGGCTCAAATTCGATCGTGTGCTCCGCCTCGGGATACTCGGTCATCCGGCGATCCACAATCGGCAAGCCGCGAAGCCACGCGCGCGTCTTGTCGTTGTCGATGATCTGGTCCCGACCCGAAAGCAGCAGATGGATCGGTCCTCGCCATGTCGAACTATCGAATCGTCGCGCTCTCCTGTCGAGGCGTCGCGACGCAAGGAGGAAACTGGCAGTCAACCGCAGCAGTTTAAGATCATCCGCTTCGACATACTTGATTCTCTCCGGATTGCTCGTGAAGAACGAAGCAGTGTTCAGCGGAATCTCGAACATCCGCGACCGGTCGTTGATCATCGCCATGGCCACGCGAAACTTATCCGCCGTGGACAAATCGAGCTTGGGATAAATGCCGGGGGCAACGAGTGTGAGGGACCTCACCTTCTCCCGTGCGGCGGCCGCGAGCGCGACGGCCAGCTTGCCGCCCCAACTCACGCCGACCAAATGGGCGTCGGCACAGCCTGTCTCATTCAGCAAGGCATCGAGCGTGTCCACCGCATCGGAGACACACTGCCTGGCCGACTCGGCATGGCCCCGACTCGCCGTATTCAACCCACTGCCTCGGCGGTCCGGCATGAGTACAGCGAAGCCATGCTCGGCAAGCACGCCGCCGGATTGCTCGTACCACCCGCCGTGCGACTGGATACCGTGGAGATAGAGTACCGCTCCTTTGGTCGGCTCCGGTCGCCACCAGCGCACGGTGGCTTCGTAGCCGTCGGAAAGGGTGAGGATTTCGACAGAGGGCAGTTGCATGGTTCTAAGTCAACGCGGTTGGACGACGCGGCCCAGCCGCCAGTCACTCCGGGGGGTTCGCGCCAGGAGTTCCACTCGTGCCTTCGTCGCACAAGTGATAGACGGCATTGTCCTGGAGCCATCTGTGATTCGGAAAGATGCAAAACGCGGAAGCGGCATAGAGTTGTCGCTATGGCCGAATCCTGATAGTGGAATCTCCATCCTTGGTTGGTGTCATCGAGGATTCGGGTTCGAGTTGACCTTTCAGAATCCTCTCGACCAGTTGGCGAGTGTCGTCATATGAGGGTTCTGTGGAAAAGAAGCCGAAGGTTTCATGCTTGCCATCTGACTTGTAGCGATCAAGATGGAAGTATCGCTGGTTCGGTCCGATGAGACCCTTGTTCCTGGCATGCTGCGTTATGGTGTCATAGGAGCCGAGGGAGATGCGTGCACCGGATTCCGCCTCCTTGCCGGCTCGCACTTTGAAGCTGTATCGTATGGCCTCGTCACCCGCCAACTTGAAGTACTCGAACACCATGACCTCGAAACGGTCCACCTTGAATTGGTCCCGGCAATAGAGATCGCTTTCAACCCCGCCTGTCTTCCATAGCTTGAACAGCGCCTTGCGCTGATTGTCGCGCTGCTTGATCTGCCCCAATGCCTGGCAGTTCTGGATAACCTTGGCACGAGCACGCCAATCATCAGGTTCAAGTTCGACGACCTTCAAGAAGTGCCTAAGCGACGGCTCGTATGCAAGCATGTTCTGATGTATCTGTCCGATGTTGTAATGCGCGTCGACATGCGCGGGCTCCAGTTTGATTATTTCCGAGTAGAGTCGGAGCGCTTCGGTTTGTTTCCCGGCCTCTGTCATCAGGCCCGCCAGATCAAGCCTTGCCTCAATGTGCGCGGGGTTGAGTTTCAGGGTTTTGCGAAACAGCTCTTCCGCTTTGTCCTCACGCCCCATTTCGACGAGCGTCGCGCCCCATTCGTACACACAGGTCGGCCTCTTGGGCGCAAGCGTACAGGCTTTCGCCAGTTCCTTCTCAGCCCGCTGGATGTCGCCACCAAACCTCGCCAGAATGCCTCGCATGAAATGGTATTGAGCGTCCTTCGGAGCCAACGAAATCGCCTGATCGTAGTTTTTCGCAGCTTCCTGATCGTGGTTCAGATAGAAAAGCGCATTGCCCAGCAGGTAAAAGGCTTTGGCGTTTCCCGGATCCTTCTCGATACTCTTCTGTAAGGTCGCTATTGCTTCCTTTAGCAGCTTACTCGCCCTTTCGTGGTCCTGGGTATGCAGCAGGGCTCGTCCTTGTTCGATTTTGTCTTCGATCTCATCAGCCAGCGCAATCCCTCCTGGAAGCCAGAGAACTGCTGCCACCACGATTACGGTATGTCGGAACGTGTCTTCTAGCACAATATTTCCTCCAGAGAATATGAACCGATAACGGATACTATTCGTTAAGACCTCGCTTAGTCAACTGTGCCGTTTAAGTCGAGGTTGTCCTCCGCGACATTCACGGTGGACCAAACCTAGTCACGATTCTCTGCGCTTCTCAATGGCGAGAATAGGTTGACGTCGATAGAGGGGACAATTGGACCCGTGGGGATTGAGAATGCAGGAAGTTGCGTTTCTCGCTACGCCTAGTAGGGCTCGCTATCCCTCAGCGCCGTAGAACCTCTCGATCGACACGTTGACTTGGCTGCTAATGACAGTGGCAACAAGGTCGAGCTCTTCGTGTGACAGAGGTTCCACGTTAGCTTCGGCCGTGGCGCGGGCGATGGTATAGGTTTGTACCAGCTTGAATTGTCCACCGCCATCGAGAATCTCTTTCAGTCGATCAGCAAACGCACGGAGTTCTTCATCCGGCGGCGGCTGTCCGTTGAGGCGCATCCATAGCGATTGGATGACGATCGGTCGGACTCTCGCCGCGTCTAGTATATTCTCGATGACATGGCTGAGTGAAAAGTTCGACCGATTCACTCGTTCAAAGTAGCCCTGCGTTCCGGCGTCGAGCTTCGCCCAAACCTCGCCGTTGTTCTCGTCGAGGACTCGCAAGGCTTCGCGAACCTTCGGTTTCGTCAGGTAGCAACCGTTGGTCAGCAAAACGAGTTTGGCGTTGTCAAGGGCATGGCTCGATCGGGCCTCCGCCGCAATCCGCACAGCTTCCCCAAACCGGGGAAAGCTTGTCGGTTCACCGTCACCGCTGAATGCGATGTCTCGAACCACGCGATCCGCAGTCCCAAGGCAATCAAATGGAGAAGCGTCGAACAAAGACTGATCGACAGCCATGTCGAGCAACCCGTTGAGTTCTGTTCGCAAGATGGACAGGGCGACGCCTCGAATCTCCGGCGGCGCCGTGCGGTCCACCTGGCAATAAACGCAGTCGAAGTTGCAGGCCTTTTCGGGATTGAGATTGATGCCGATGGAGAGGCCCTTGCTCCGGCGCGACACGACTGGGTAGCAATACGCATTCCGCCGCCAGTGCCGACCGTGCTCGCGATAGGCCGAATCAAGAGTGTTGTCGAAGGGGATCGCCATTCCAAAAAACTCCAGCCTCATCATAGCGCCGCGGGCCGCAATTGGGAATGGCGGACGGGGGAACAATCGCCGAGAAGGGATTCTCTCCGGAGCGTTTTGCACACACATATTCTTGCGGTAATGGGCTAGAGAGATTCGACGTGTTGGATCAGGCCTTCGATCGCGAGGTCCCAGGCATCGAGCGTTTCGTCCATCTCGTACCGCAACATGTCGCCCAAAAGAACGTGGTCGCGAGCCTCGATCGCACCTTTGATTCCGCGAAGCTTTTCGTTCAATTCCGCCAGCCAATCAGCGAAGGGCCTGCCGTCGACTTGAAAGGTATCCAAGCTTAGGTCGAGGAGCGAAACACTTTCCATCACGGAGCGGTGCGCTTGTCCCCAGGCGACCAGGCAGTCGCCCAGCGCTTGCATCGCATTGGGGACATTTCCGGCGGCGAGCGCCTCGGCGCTGCTTTTGACGCTGACGAAGGTTTCCTGCAGTCCGGTTCGCACGTCCTTCAAAGCGTCGACGACCACTTCCCGGGGGCTTGCGGAGACCAGATCGACACGTCCGTATCGACTCAGCGGTTGGAGCAAGACCTCATCAAGTCGGTCAAGCGGGATCGCCCTGCCGTCACAGCGAACGCCGACGATCATCCCATTTTGGGCAACGAGTTTCGTCTTCGCGATGCTGATGGTTTGAGCCAGTGTGGCCGAGTCGTCCGTTGAATCTAGCGCGTTGTCATCGAGATACACGGTCATACTACAGGCCGGTCCTATTCGAGGGGATGGTGCGGATCGCTGTGATTGGGCGCGATGCAATACGATTCTGTTATGCAAGAAGCGTTCGGAGCAACCATACACAGCTCAGGCCGCATACGGCGGTCACACATGCCGCGGTGAGCATGAGTTCCCATCGGAAATTGATCCTTGATTCCTGCGTTTCGCCGGCAAAGGGGTCGCCCGGCTTCCACGTCAGACGGGCTGGCACGAGCCGCCCTCTTCCGATACGCCTGGGCACGACACTGGGCGTGCTGATGCCAAGGCGCGCGATCTGACCGGGTGACGGCAAAGGTGGCATCGGTTTGCCGCTGGGGGTATCCTGAGAACAGACCGGCTCTTGCTCTTCAACGTCATCATCGTCGTCGAGTTCGTCAAGTTCCACATTGTCACATGGCTCGACTGCGTCGTATGAAGCTGGTGCATCCGGCGCTCGAAACTCGATCGTGTCGATCTCATCGCCCTCTAAATCGAAATCGTCATCATGATTGTGCCGACCGGTGTCATCGTCGACGTCATTATCCGAGAGGACGGCTTTGAGCGATGGAACCGCGTGCAACGGAGGGCTGCATTCCGACCAAGGCTCTCCGGGCAATTGGGACTCAATGCCAAGGCCATCGAACAATGTCGGGGCAGCGGTCTCGCAGCCTTCGCGATCTCGGAAACGGCCGGGTTTGATTACGGATTTGAACATAGGCGTATCCTCACCGACGCGCGTGTGGGCCCTCTGTCCTCGCGCGGGCGTCTAAACCGTTATCGGCCGAATACAAAATAGTCTTTATCGGAAGCAGTCGAACTTAACCTCCTAACGAGAACACGGTTATGACTGGAACGAAACCGGGTGAGGTTGTCGGATTCGGCCTTTGGCGTTTCGCGAACCGGTCGCCTTCACGGCGATGCGCTGCGCAGAAATTGCGCGTTACTTCACCGCCGGATAAGGAAACATGCGGTTTTCAGAGCTCGGGCAATGTCCTGACTCGCTGATTTTGCCATCACGGGTGATTCGGATGGGGGTATCCCGCGGATTCGAGGGAGGACGTGCTCACGGCTTCCATCGCCAATATCAGGGCCACATCAACCCATGGACCTTCAGGGGCGATCCAGCGTTGGCACTTGATCCGGCTGCCTTGAACAACTAGATTCTCACCCGATCATGTCCAGACAAGACACAATCGGAATCGGCCTCATCGGGTGTGGGGTCGTTGGATCGGAGGTTGCCCGAATCCTCCTTCAAGACGGCGCTGACCTCGCGGACCGCAGCGGGATGACCCTCGAGTTGCGCCACGTGCTCGTTCGCGACAAGGCGAAGCTCCGGAACGTCGATCTCCCGGCAGGTCTGCTCTGCGACACCATCGATCCCCTGCTGAACGACGACCGGACAGATATCATTGTGGAACTCGCGGGCGGTGAAGGAAGTGCCAGACATATGGCACTCGCGGCACTTGAAGCCGGAAAGAACCTGGTTACGGCGAACAAAGCGCTCTTGGCCAACCACGGCCCGGAGCTTTTCATCGCAGCGCGACGCGCGAATCGGTGCATCGCGTTCGAGGCGGCGGTGGCCGGCGGCATCCCGCTGATAGAGTCGATTCGCAGGGGGCTCGTGGCCAACCGGATCGATGCAATCTTCGGCATCCTCAACGGCACGTGCAACTTCGTCCTCACCCAGATGCTCGACGACACCGCGAGCTACGCCCACGCCTTGTCACAGGCCCAGCGACTCGGGTATGCCGAGCAGGATCCGACGCTCGATGTGAACGGAACGGACTCAGCCCACAAACTCGCCATCCTGACCTCGATCGCAATGCGGCAACAATGTCATCCCGACCAGATTCGCACGCGAGGCATCTCGGAGATTGCGTTGACGGACCTGGTCGCCGCCGACGAGCTCGGGTATGCCTGCAAGCTCCTCGCGATTGCCCGGCGGCACGACACCGAATTGGAGCTGTGTGTCCAACCGACGTTCGTTCCCAAGTCACACCCTCTGGCCGCGGTGGGCGGACCGTTCAACGCCGTCAGCGTGTATGGCAGCAACGTGGGACACACACTGTTCTACGGGCCTGGCGCGGGCGGCCGCGCGACTGCCAGTGCCGTGGTTGCTGACATCATCGACGTTGCGATCGGCAATGCGCTGCGAACATTCGAACACCTTGCAGCGGCCCCGGACCACGACCAGCCCACGGTGATACGATCCGCCGGAGGAAACGAATCACCTTTCTACGTTCGTGTCGGTCTCGTTGATCGGCCAGGCGGAATCGGCAGGATTGCCACACTCATGGGAGAGCAGGACATCAGCATCGCGACCATCGTTCAACATGAACCGGCGGAAGCGCGTTCTACCGGAATAGTGCCGGTCGTCGTGACGACGCACGCGGTGAAGGAGAGTCACGTGTGGCAGGCACTGTCCCTGATGGAACCGCTCGATATCGTGGTTGGCAAGCCGGTATGCATCCCTTTGCTGAGTGAGCACTTCGAGTGATGCCCGACTTCAGTGGCACGAAGTCGGGCACGTCTTGACGCATCAGGTCATCGCATCAGTCGGGCCTTCCGTTGTTGATGCGACCCACGAGGCCCACACGGCCGCGGCCGCAACGGCGGCAGTCTCAACTCTCAGGATGGCGTTGGACAAGCGGACAGGATGAGCGCCGGCTTTTTCAAGCAGCCTGCGCTCGGTCGTTGTGAAGCCGCCTTCCGGCCCTATGAAGAGAGTGACTTTGGACGGGTGCGAGATCGGCGGGGGCAGTTGCGCCAACGAATGGGAAAATGTCCGATCCGAGTCGCGCGGTTCGCCAAAAAATAAATGCATGCACGGCTCCTTCGCCGCTGCCTCCAGCGCACCTGAAACCGTTCTTGCCGGCTCGACATCCATCGTGATCGTGTGGCCGGATTGTTTGGCGGCCTCCACCCCTTTGCGTCGCCATCGTGTCAACTTTCCGTCGCCCGGGTTAACACTTCCCCGTTCGCTCTTCAGCATCCACAGGCTCCGCACGCCGAGTTCCGCGCATTTTTCGACCAGCCAATCCGCACGGCTTCCCTTGGGACAGGCCACCGCCATGACCAGGCACGGTCCAGAGTCTTGATGCACGCTGTACCGATGCGTGATCTCGACATCGAACGTGCGATGGACGATCGATCGCACGCGGCCTGTGACCTCGGATCCGCGACCGTCGAAAAGCGCCACCTCCCCCCCCACCTTGAGCCTGAGGACCTTCAGCGCGTGGTCGGCTTGCGGGCCAGTGACGCGCACGATGACGCCTGATACGTCGTCAACCTGAAATCGCCGGATTCGCATCCCGCTATGTTCGGCACTCACGGCGGTAACGACAAGAGGGGAAGTAGGCTCCGGCAAACGGTGGCACTCAAGTCAGCGTGCCGAAGGGCCGATAATAGCGCGGTAACCTGCCCTGTTGCAGGCAGGCTAAAGGAGCGCGCCGGTCAATGGACGAAGGCGAGAAACCGAACAACCCGAGCGATGCCTCACCGATTGATGACACACTCGATGTCGATGCGCTTCTCGATCAGGCTGCGGCCCTCGCAGGTGAAATTGCAACTCAGACCGGCTCTGACGCGCCGGAGGCCGAGGATACGGCGCGTGCGGAGGTCGCTGATCCAACGGATCGTACAACCGAGATCGAGCCCGAATCCGAGAACGAACCGGCCGACACACCCGACAGCGCCCCCGAATCAGGGGCCAAACCCGGAGCCGAGCCTGATGCTTCGGCCTCTCAGGCGGAGACTAATGACGTTGAGGGAGCGAGCGACTCCGAGTCGCCCCAGGCCAAAAGCGAATCGGACGAGATTGACCGCACACTCGCCTCCCTTGAATCGATCCTAGATGAACAGGTGGAAGAGAAGCCAGCGGATGACGCGTCAGGGGTCGGTGGAAAAGGAGGCGGTAAAGGGGAAGCCGAAGAAGGGCGTTCGACCGGTCATAACACCATCAGCCTCGACGATGTGGCATTCGAGGGCGAATTTGGCGAAGGATCGGACTTCGAGGAAAGTGAAGACGAGTCAGACGACGCTGAAGATCAGAGTGCCTCGAAAAAAAGTGTCGCGCGAGTCGGTTCAATCAAGTTGCTTCCTGGGATAATCATCGCCTTCGTTCGCACCAAGGGATTGTCCAGAGTCCGCCGGTTCGGGAGCGACCTCCCCAACTTTGTGGCCAGGCCGCTCATCCTGATCGACGGTCCCTTTCAACATCTCTCGCCGCGAACAAAGCATTTCATCGGCTACGCGGCCATCGCGACAGTCTTGGCAGGCATTGCCTCGCTCGTCATTCCATTGCTCATGAACAAGAACCCCTACGTGGACATGCCTTTCTAGAGCCGTTAACGATTGAGTGTGGCACCGGCGTCTCGCC
>CAZTAR010000046.1:0-16999 GCA_964611695.1 uncultured Planctomycetaceae bacterium
TCGCACAGATCGCAGCCCTTTTCTACCCCCACCTGGTGAGAAATGCGGGCTAAGCGACGACCTTCGGCAGCTCTTGGAGGTCTGGAAAGAAAGGAAGAGAATCGCCCAAATGCCAGGCTGTGCGCTTTTGAAGCCATATTGTTTTGTTATGAAGACCGACTAGCCACGCAGTCTGGATACCGCGCCATCCTCAAATTCTCACCGGCCTTGGAAAACCAGTCCCTGAGTTGCCAGGCGCCGCGTCTTCCCACACGCCGGCGATCGCTTCACCGCAGGCCGGGCACTTGCCCGCCTCCTTCATGCGGTTTTCTTCAACATAAAACCCCGTCCTGCGGATGATGAGCTCGTCACACGCGGGGCAGAATGTGTTCTCGCGGTCGCCGACGCCGCCGTGGATGTTGCCGGGGTAGACGAAGCGGAGGCCTGCTTCCTTGCCGATTTCGTATGCGCGGAGCAGCGTCTCGGGTGGCGTGCGGGGTGGGCCCTGCATCTTGTAGTCGGGGAGGAATGCTGTCACGTGCCAGGGGATGTTCGGCGATTGGCCGGCGATGAATTGGGCGATCCGCGATAGCTCCTCGTTGCTGTCGTTGAAGGTCGGCACGACCAGCGTGACGACCTCCACCCAGAAGCCGGCTAACACGAGCTGCTCGATGGTGCGTAGCACGTTGTCCAACACACCGCCGAGACTGCGGTAGTTTTTGTCGTCGAAACACTTGAGATCAACCTTGAAGAGATCGACGTAGGGCTTGATGAATTCAATCACTTCGGGCGAGCCGTGGCCGTTGGAGACGCAGCCGCAGGTGAGGCCGTGCGCCTTGGCATGTTTGAAGATTTCGACAGCCCACTCGATGGTAATCAGCGGCTCGTTGTAGGTGGAGACGACGACGGGGGCACGGTTCTCGACGGCGAGATCGGCCGGTTGCCTGGCGTCGCAGAAACGCGGTGT
This sequence comes from uncultured Planctomycetaceae bacterium, assembly GCA_964611695.1. Classification (GTDB taxonomy): domain Bacteria; phylum Planctomycetota; class Phycisphaerae; order UBA1845; family UTPLA1; genus CAZTAR01. The sequence goes on from CAZTAR010000046.1 coordinate 947, forward strand.
GCTGACGGCCTGGTCATCGCGAAGCGTCTGGGATGTCACCCAGTTCTGACAGAATGAGCAGTGGAAGTCGCAGCCCAACATGCCGAACGAGAGGGCGTCGCGGCCGGGAAACGCGTGGTAGAACGGCTTCTTCTCAATGGGATCGACTTGCAATCCGGCCACGTAACCGGCGGGCACGCGGAGTTCGCCGTCCTGGTTGAACCGCACGCGGCAGACACCCTGCCGACCCGGCTTGACGAGACAACGATGGCCACACGCTAGACAGCGAATGCCGTTGGCCTCGGTTCGCAAGAGGCTGGCATCAGCCGGCATCGTGTTCTGAGCAAGCAGCGTTTTGAGTGAAGTCGTGGACATGCCGAACCATCCTCGCCTTCTTCTTCCCTTATCCCTCGGCTGCGGCCTAAGGGCCGCGCGCTGTCACGCCGTCGCTGGCGCTACTTGCGCGGGGCCGGGTCGCGATTCGCCGGCCATGACTTGCTCGTGTGTGGCTTTCTCCTCGCCGAAGCGGACGAGTCTTGCGGAGTTGAAGACGACGACTAGGCTCGAAAGCAGGTGCAGCACGGCGGCGAAGATCGGATGGATGATGTCGAGCGCGCCGAGGCTCATGACGATCGTGACGAAGAGAACGCCGAAGACGAGGTTCTGCACGACGACTTTGCGCGTCGCACGGCTCAGGCGGACGAGGAACGGAATGCGAGTGAGGTCGTTGTTCAACAACGCGATGGAGGCGGAGTTGATGGCGACGTCGCTGCCGGCAGCGCCCATGGCAACGCCGAGGTCGCCGGCCGCCAGGGCAGGGGCATCGTTGACGCCGTCTCCGATGACCATCACGCGGTGGCCCTGTTTTTGCATCGCCTCGACGAGTTCGAGCTTCTCCTGCGGGAGGCAGTCGGCCTTGTATTCCGTGCAGGCCATCTCGGCGGCGACGCGTTTGGCAACGGCTTCCCGGTCGCCGGTCAACATGACGACGCGGCGCATTCCTTCGTGACGGAGCTCCTCGACTGCGCCGCGAGCGGCCTCTCGCGTGCTGTCCTCGAGTCCGACGATTCCGAGGAGGGTCTCGTCATAGGCAACGAAGAGCTGGCTCATGCCCTCCGCCTCTTCCGCTATCTTGCGGAGCGGCGAGGTGTCGATGCCTCGCTCCTTCATGAAGATCTCTCGACCGACGAGAATTTGCTTCCCCTCGAAGGTCGCGACGACACCCTTGCCAGGGACTTCTTCGAACGCATCCGGATGGCCATACTTGACATTCGCCTCGTTGGCGACGCTCATCAGCGCCCGGGCGGCAGGGTGATTGCTTAGCTGCTCCGCAGTGGCCGCGAGGCGCAGCAAGTCTGCCCCGGCGACATTTTCCGCAGGCATGAGACGTGTGACGGAAAGTTCGCCGGTTGTCAGGGTTCCTGTCTTGTCGAACATGACCGCGGTGAGACGGCCGGCACTCTCGAGGTGGGCGACGTCTTTGATGAGTATGCCCAGCCGCGCGGCGCAGCTGAGGCCTGCCACCATGGCCGTGGGTGTCGCCATGATCAGGGCGCACGGACAACTGGCGACCAGCATGGCAATGGCGCGACGGAGTCCGTCTTGGTCTTTCGTGAAGAAGAGAACGAGGCCGGCGAGCATGAGGATGACGGGGGTGTACCAGACCACGTATCGGTCGATGAGCCGCATGATGGGGATGCGGGTTTGCTCGGCTTTGAGGATGAGGTCTTGCACCTGGCCCAGAGTTGTTTCTCCGCCGACCAGCGTGACCTCAATCTCGAGAGCGCCGGTGAGGTTCGTGGTGCCGCTGAAGACGGCGGCGCCGGGTTGTTTATCAACCGGCAGGGACTCACCGGTGATATTCGCCTGGTTGACGGTTGATTCCCCTGAGATGACCGTGCCATCGGCGGGAATGTTGTCTCCCGGTCGGACGCGGACGCGTTGTCCTTTTTTCAAGTGAGTGGCGTCGATTTCTCTCTCGCCCTCTTTCGTGATGAGTGTGGCGATCTTCGGGGTGAGCTTGATCAATTCTTCGATGCTGGCCCTCGCGCCGATGGCCGTGCGGCTTTCCACTAACTCTGAAAGTAACAGGAAGAAGCCGATCACCCCGGCGGTACGGTAATCATGGCCCGCGAAGGCCGCGACGATCGCGAGGGCGACGAGTTCGTCCATGTGCATGTGGCCATAGAAGAGGTTGACGATCACGTGCCAGATGATCCTGGCCGCAAGGAGCAAGGCGCCGATCGCGGCCACGAGATCCATGTGGAATTGCCAAGCATAGGTTTTGTTGAAGGTGGGATTGCCGGCCCCGTCGAGTGTTGGGAAGCCCTGGGCGTCCACGACTTCAGTCAACTCGACCGGGCTCGCTAATTGTACCCAATAGCTCGTTAAAACAAGTAGGCCGCCCATGAGCGTGACGATGAGCCAGAAGGATGCCGTCCGGGCCGCGGCAGCTGCTTCGCCGTGGTGACCATGGGCGTGCTCGTGGTAATGCTGAGCCGCGTGGAATTCTTTTTCAGCGTCTCGAACGCCGAAGATTCGGTGGGCCATGAAAATCCTGCCTCAACAATCGGGAAGACCCCTCTCGGGTTGTCTTCTGCTACGTTGCGGTGCGGTCATGTGTTCGGATGCTTATGATTGCACCGCTCCGCCTTGATCGAATATCCCGTCGCGCGGTCGCGTTCGGTGAAACATCGGTATCCTAATCGCCTTCGCACAAAGATTGAACCGCGCACCTGCCCGTGCGATAGAGAAGACAGCGGTCCGAAAACTCCGGTGCTTGCCGAACCTCCACCGGCGAGACGCCGGCGCCACAGGATTGTCACAAGCGGGAAGGTCTCCTGTTCCAGTGCAAGGTTGCCCCGCTTCCGGCGGCTCTTACCTGTCCTTTTGGAGGCAACGGCGGGACAAAGTGGTTGATCCGGAATCTGTCAACCCTTGTGGCTGAACCAGTTAACCTACCTCTCTAGTCTCGAACAGGGCCATCCCGAGGAGCAGTAGCCCGGCGGAATACATGAGACCATACCCGCTCGCTGAGGCGAGGTAGCTCCAGGGGATGATCTGGTTGTCACTGAGCGCGTCGACCATCCAGAAGCACTGGAAGTTCGGGATAAGCGGGTAGACGAATTTCGCCCAGGCAATACCCTCCTCAGCCATGGGTCTGAGGGTCTGGTCGGCCGCGAGGCCGGCGGATATCGCCAGGAGCGATATCAGGAACGTGCCGATCACCCCAAGCCGGGTGGAGGCGGCGATGGCAATGCCAGCCAGGATCGCCAGAGCCACAATGAGGAGAATGGCCGCCTTGAAGACCTCGGTCCCTTGGGGTTTATAACTTTCCTGAACAAGAAAACTGACATCACGTTTCCATTGCAGTGAATCGCTGATATCCAGGAGATACTGGCGGTCCGCGTCATTGATCGGCCCTTGCCACGTCTTGCGAACGAGGAAGCCCCTGTGGCCCTTGATGATTCGGTCTCCCTCAATGGGACGGAACTCGACGATTCCCCTGAGGCTGCCCGGCTCCATGACCTCCGGAGGCAAGTTGTCCATGGTCTGGGTGATTTCGTAGGATTGGAGCTTCCAATTACGGTCGATGACCAACAGGATTCCAGTTGAGAGGGCGCCGGCTGGGACGACGAGCAGCAGGACCGTGAGCAGGAAGCGTTTGTCGTATATGTAGTTGATTACGCCCGCCGCGATGAGGATCAGCAGCATGACGCAAGGTCCGAAAACAATGACCGTGGTGTCATGGGTGTCGGAGGCTGTCTGCATGACGCCGTGCCGCATCGTCATGAAAAAGGCGATTCCCGCCAGGTAATGGGCGGTGAGGAGGGCCCCGAGCACGCCGAGGTACTTGCCGAGGACGAAGACGCATCGATTTACCGGTTTCGCGATCACGGTGAGGACGGTCTTATCTTCGATTTCAGTATTAAAAACATTGGATGCCGCGAAACATGCCAGGAACAAACCTTGAATGAGGAGCGTAGAAAGACCAATGTCGCGGAGCATCTTGTTGTCGTCATCAAGGGTCCATCCCGTGATCGACGGCGCAATCCCGAGTCCGCCCAGTGTGACGAGGACAATGATGGTGTAGACGGGTTGTCGAACCGTTTGGAGGTAGGAGTTCTTGATGATGGCAAGAAGCCTGTTCATGCGGACATCCCGTTGTGTTCTTGGCGGCATGCACAGCCCGAGCTGGCGTCGGACACCTTGGCGAAACGTGACCTGTGCATTGCGGCAGGTCTCGGATAGTACGCATGCCGGTGCCGGTTGGTTGTGCAATCATGCCAACAATATCGCCGGCAGGATGTTCCCTGTAAGCTGAGGCGGCGTCGAGGTCAAGCTCGACGGGAAGCAATCCCTGTGCATCAGGCCTTAACGCAGGGATGCCGGTGGGTTGGATGGGGCGGATAGGAGTGTGAGCGTAGGAGCGCCAGGGGGGGCGGATCAGTGCCCAGTGGCTGATGTAGCAATCAGAGGCGCGGCCGTCAGGGAGTCCGGTCGCGATCTGTGTCGAAAATGGGTATAGGTTCACTTTGGTCACCACGCACGGATTGCCACCCGTGTCAGCGTACTGGCAGCAAGCTGCCAGTGGCACACTCAGACCAACGTGAACCAATCCCCGAACATGGCATCGCTTGCGAAGGTTTGACCGCTTGCTGATTTGTGCGTCTTTGGTCCTTGGCCGGTGGGGATCGCGGCGACCACCATAGTCGCAGTCCACCGAAATAATCTCGGACTCAACGTAGAGGTTTTGCCGGGTATGGGTACATTATGTGCGTCACCGTTCGCTTGAGCGTCTGGAACGAGATTGGCTGAAAGCTGCCATTGGCCTCTTCGAATCAACGTGCATCACACCCTTTCACGGTGACAGGCCTTGGCATGTGGCAGGATGGACATACAATAGCCCGCTTGGATTCGTGGGCGCGAGTGAGGTCGGGCAGGAATGAGATTGCCCCCGCAGGGTGGTGTCGTGAGTTTTTGTTATTAGAAGAATAGGTTCTTCGATATGGTCGGATCAGATCGACGAGGTGAAGTCGTTGCCGTACTGGGTACGGTCCTGTGCGTCATCAGTGCGGTCGTCCTTGCCATTCTGGCAATCTGGAGTCGGAGCATTGCGCTGTGGGCGATCGGATTCCAGATCCTCGGGACGGGTGGCGTTTGGCTCCTGACGTGGATTCAACTTCACCAGCAGCATCTCGTTCGCGAAGAGCAGTTCGAGGTGGCGGAACTGGAACGGCTTCGTCAGGAGAAGCTGGCCGGGGCCCAGACGATTTTCGAGGAAGAAGACCTCGACCAGATGGAAAAACTGGCAACGTCCCGGCAGCTCCGATCGATCGAGCGCTACTTGGTTCCCTTCGTGGCCTTGCTGTTGGCGGTGTTTCATCTTTGCGCCGGTATCCTCGTGGCGGGCGTCGTCCTCTTGCCGGAGTTCAGTTGGTTCGGGCCGTTCGTGGATGCGACGAGTGGTGGCCTGGAACATCCCCAAGTATTGCTGTTTGCCGTTGGGGCGGGGGCTTTTCTCTTCTTCATGTACTCTCGATGGGCAATGGGCATGAGCCGCCTTCCGAACTGGTGGCTGCTTCGAGCCGGCGGAGATTCGATGTTCGGCTCCAGCGCGATTTGCCTGGCAGTTGCCCTTGCTTTGCTATGCGTGATTAGCGACCTGCCATGGGTTGAACAATGGCTGGCGATCGGGCTCGGCGTTCTCCTGGTCATTCTGGCGATCGAGACGGTCATCAATTTCATACTCGATCTCTACCGACCGCGTGTTGCCGGAGAAGTGCAACGGCCATTCTATGACAGTCGCCTGCTGGGGATTTTTAGTGAGCCTGGCGGCATTCTGCGGAGCATGGCGAATGCGGTCGACTACCAATTCGGCTTTAAGGTGAGTGAGACGTGGTTCTACCGGCTCCTCGGCCGAGCCGTGCTGCCGCTGATAATGGTCCAGTTGATCGTGATCCTCGCGCTGACGTGCATCGTTGTCGTCCCGCCGGGACATCAGGCGGTCATCGAACATTTTGGCCGGCCGCTCGCGACGACTGCGGATGCAGGGATTCACCTGAAAATGTTCTGGCCCATCGATAAGGCGACGATCGTCTCGGTTCAGCGAATCCGACGGATGGAACTCGGATATGACCTCGCGGAAGAGAAGTCATCCAAACGTGGAAAAGGGGACAATCGGGGGCCGATCCTTTGGACGAAGCAGCACTACAAGAAGGAATACCAGCTTCTGGTTGGGGATAAGACCTCGGCGACATCCGTCGATGTGCCGGTCAACCTGCTGAGCATCAACATGCCGGTGCAGTGGCGCGTGAAAAACGACCCTGTCGAGGTGCGGCGATTTCACGCCCAGTCGCAGGACCCGGCGGCGATTCTGGAATCTCTGGCCTATAGCGAACTGACCAAATATGCGGCCGGAGCGGATGTTCTCGAATTGCTGGGAGAGCGGGGTGGGGCGACCGCGGAGCACCTGCACAAGGCAATCCAACGATCTTGCGACCACAACGGTTTCGACGGGAAAGGGCTCGGCATCGAGATTGTCTATGTTGGGATTGGTGGAATCCACCCGCCGCCGGATAAGGATGTGGCAAAGAGCTACGAGGAAGTCGTGAGCGCCTACGAGAAGCGCGATGCGGCGATCAAGGCTGCGGAAGGCGATGCGACTCAGATACAGCTATTCAGCGCCGGCATGAAATGGCGGGAGTTCCACGATGCGATCGTTGCAGAGGACGAGGCCCGTGAACTTGGCTCCGACGCGCTGGCGGAACGCACCCAAGCTGTTGAGACGATGCTGCGTTCGGACAATGTTCTTGGCGGGATCGCCCGCAGCCATGCCGCCGACGCGGAGATCCAGGCGGTGGATCACGTATTCAATGAGATGTCGAACGCGAAGCGATACGAGATGCAGTTGGCGGCATTCCAAGCGGCGCCGGAGGTTTATTCGCTCCGTGTCTATTTGAGGATGTTGCGGGACGGCTTGAAGGATATCCGGAAGTACGTGGTTGTTCTGGATGAACCGGACCGGGTGCTGTACGAGTTCGACCTCAAGGCGCCTGAGCAGTTTGATGTTTCCGGCGCTGAACTCGGCGCGATGGAAGCGCAGATGGGATCAGCGGAGTAGTCAGTCAGGTGGTGGGCAATGTCCGCCACCCAGGGAATTGGCCCTCGGATCGTGATCCGCGGGCTTGAGAACGGCTTGTTCTCCTTATCGAACGGAAGTGGGCGGCTGAGCCCTAGAGGCCTGTAAGATGCTAAAAAACGTTCCAGCCTTTTTTGTCATTCTGATCATCCTGATAGTCATTTTGTCGGTGATGTGCGCGTTTCAGGTTCGCTTCACGGAAACAGCCGTGGTGACACGCTTCGACCGTGTTCTCAACGTGATCGAACCGAACGAGGCGGGCTTTCATTGGCGGGCGCCTTGGCCGATCGATCGCGTGCATCGGTACGATGCGAGACTCCGGTCCTTCGAGACGGAATTTCGGCAGTTGGGTACGCAAGATCAGAAGACGGTGATCCTGACGGCCTACGCTCAGTGGCGGATCGTGGACGCAAGGAAGTTCCTCGAAAACGTCGGGCAGGAGGACACGGCCGCTAAGAAGATTCGCGATCTTTTGGACAACGAGGTCTCGGAGGTGATGCGGGGTTACGATCTGAAGCAGCTTGTGAATGTCGATCCCGCACAATCCAAATTCGAGGAGATCGAAGGGCAGTTCCTTGGGGGCATCGTCGACCGGGCGCAGGTCGATTACGGCATTCAGGTCGTCAGTGTGGGTATCAAGCGTCTTGGACTCCCAGAGGATGTGACGAAAGAGGTTTTCAATCGGATGAAGGAGGATCGGCAGAAGGAGATTAAAGAGCTGACGGCCCAGGGCGAATCCAAGGCGCGCCAGATCCGCGCGGATGCAAACGAGAAGGCCCAGCGGATCATCGCCCGAGCCGAGGCCTACGCGAAGATGGTCGAGGGCCAGGGTGATGCGCAGGCAGCGACGTATTACCAAACTTTCGCGGAGAATCGGCATTTGAGTGATTTTCTGAAGAAGCTGGAGACGATCGAGCAGATCTTCGAGGCCGGTCAGATCACGTTGGTTCTGGATGCGGCTAAGCTGGCGCCGTTCGACCTTCTGACTGCCGTCGGCCGGCCCGAGAAGCTCGCCCCACAGGGCAGCGAGGGCGGTTCCTCTGACGCCAGTGCGGCGGCGGACACCCTGGGTGGAGTTGTGAGTGATCTCTCCGAGCAAGAAACCTCGGCAAGCGAAAACTAATGCGGGTTGGGTGTTTCTTTTAATCTTTCTGTTTCCGTCGCGGTTGACGCCCTGGTCGGCCGTTGAGGGCAATGGGTAATCAAGATCCGGCACGGGGTTCGGACGCGACACTGTTTCTTGGGATGCGATAGCAAGACATGAGCTGCAAACCGTCACAATCCAGCGCGGCGCAATCAGGGGCTGTCGATCCGGCCTTCCACGAAGAGTTGGATCCGGCAAATCAGTCTCTCGCCGACGCCCTGCGAAAGAGTTTTGGCGTCCTCAAGCTTTTGATGATCGTTCTGGTCATCCTGTACTTCTTTAGCGGTTGGTTTAGCGTGAAGCCGGACGAGGTCGGGGTGGTCTTGCGATTCGGGCGAATCCTGGGGACGGGTCAGGGTGTGCGGGCACAGCCGACTGTGCTTACGGAAGGTTGGCATTGGTCATGGCCGTATCCGTTCGAGCGATGGGAGACGGTCTCGACGAAGGAGCGGCTCCACAAAGCCGAGTTCATGTTTCAGCTCAGCGATAAGGAGAAGACCTCTGGAATCTCGGGGTACAAGTCGAACAATTTGAGTCCTCTGCGGGACGATTACCTGATTACGGGCGATGTGAACATCATTCACGCCTCTCTGGCGGTGCGCTACAAGATCGATGATGTCGTAGCCTATCTGACGAACGTGATGCCCATGCCGGGACCGAAGCCTGTTTCCGATTCGGCCGCTTCCGCTCAATATCCCGAGGACATGCTGATCTCGAATCTGCTTCGGGATTCGACCATCGAGGTGGCTTCGCGCGGAGAAGCGTTGGACATTCGAGGATCGGGCCAGGCGCGGTTCCTTTCGGCTGTTGCGGAACGGATGCGTGAGAAGCTCGTCGCTCTTGCCGCAGCCGGTGTTCCCACGGGAATCATGATCGATCCGAATAAGGGCGTCATTGCGCCGAAAAGCAACATGGTCGAGAGCATCATGCCGCCTCGCCAGGTGCAGGAAATGTTCAACCGAGTGAGTAACGCGGAGAATGAGAAGTCCACGGAACTCAAGAAGGCTGAATCGGCTGCCCAGCAACTGCTCCTGAAAACAGCCGGCGATAACCACGATGAAATCGCAAGGGCGATTGAGAAGGAATACGACTTGATGCTCGCCTATTCCGAGGCGAAAACAAGTGCCGGCGGGGTGGATGAGGTGGAAGCGCGGCGGTTGCACGACCTCCTCGACACTCAGCGTGAGGTCACAGAGAGGCTCCTGTTCGAGGCGAGTGGCGAAGTGCAGGAAATCCGGTTGCTCGCCGAGACCAGCAAGAGTGAGATTATCAAAGAGGCCCAGGGAGACTTCAAGCATTTCACGAAAGTCTATCCGGAATACCTCCAGAACCCCGAGATTTTCATGTCGCGGATGCTCGAAGAGGTGTATGCGCGGATTCTGCGGAATACCGACGTGGCGAAGCTCTTTGTGCCGCCGGATGCCAGAGAATATCGGCTGCACATCCCCCGCGCTCCGATGTCGATGGAGGATCTGGCGAGAAAGAAGTTGAAGAAGGCGGAAGACGAAACCAAGAAGCGCATGTACGGCGGCCCCAAACCCCGAGCGAGAAGATGACAGAACCTTCGCAATTGCAGTCCGTTGTTCAATGCATTTCGCTCACCAAGGTCTTCCAGGACTTCTGGGGGCGTGACAAGGTTTTGGCCGTCGACGATTTGGACTTGGACATCTATCCCGGTGAGATATACGGGCTGTTGGGTCCGAACGGTTCCGGCAAGACAACGACCATCAAAATGCTGCTGGGTTTGCTCTACCCGACCTCCGGCGCGGCGAGGATTTTCGATAAGCCGCCGACGGATACGATGGTCAAGGCCCGGGTCGGCTTCATGCCGGAGGAGTCCTATCTCTACCGGTATTTGAACGCGGAAGAGACGCTCAACTATTACGGTCGCCTGTTCAAGTTGGACCCATACGAACGCCGCCGCCGCACCGGGCAGTTGATCGAGATGGTCGGTCTGAAGCGAGCGGCCAAGCGGCCTGTCGGCACCTATTCAAAAGGCATGGCACGGCGAATCGGTCTCGCGCAGGCGCTGATCAACGATCCGGATTTGCTGATCCTTGACGAACCGACTACCGGCCTCGATCCGATCGGGACGCGCCAGATCAAGGACGTGATCAAGACGTTGGGTGGGCGTGGGAAGACGGTGCTCCTTTGCAGCCACTTGCTCGCGGACGTGGAAGATGTGTGTGACCGTGTGGCGATCATGTTCGGCGGTAGGCGCCAGGCACTGGGTTCGGTGCAGGATTTGCTGGAACGGCGGGATGTGACTCAGATTACCAGCAAGCAGTTGGACGAGGATGCCATCCGGAAGATTCGTGAGATCGTCCAGAAGTCTGGAAGCGAAGTCCTGTCGGTGGATCATCCGACGGATCGGCTCGAATCGCTGTTTCTCAGGGTCGTGGGCCAGGCACAGCGGGAGAAGCTACAGACGAGCGGCGTGGAATCGACCGTCGGCGTATCGGCGTTTCTTTCAGGTGACGGATCAGGTGAGAACAAAGTCTCGCTCGTCGAGTCGTTGGTGCAATCGGGGCGTGTGTCTGAAGAGGATTCGCGTGAGCGTTCTCAGAGGGAGGAACCCATACCCGCAGTTTCAGAACCGAGATCGGACGTGTTGGCCTCTTTGACGCAAGTCAAGCCTGCCGATGCGCCGCCGCCTTCAACCGCAGCGCCGGTCGAACCAGTTTCCACGGAGAAAGCGGCTGACAAGAATGTACTTGACCGGCTTCTCAAGCGTGGAAAGGGTGAAGCGTCGGGCGAGACGGGGACAGGGGACGTGTCTGAGAGCGATCCCGGCAGTCAGTCCTGATGCGTGATTCCAGGCGCAGCGATCTGTTGGTTCGGGCCTTGTGAGCACTTGAGAGAATCTCAAGATTGTGGCACAGGCTTCTCGCCTGTGTCTCCACCGCCGAGACGGCGGTGCCCCAAAGTTTGTCCATCGCCAGGAGGGCGGTGCACGAAGGCTTTAGAGCAAACTTGGTCATCGTGAAGCGTCCGACGCCCGTGTCGGACGTGGAATACAAACTGTTTGCCACGGCCGACAGGGGCGTCGGCCGCTACGGAAAAAGTGAGTTTGCTCTAGAATGAACACCCAGGAACAAGCGTGACCGAGTCCTACACCTTTTCGATCGTCATGATTTCACTCGCCGTTCTGACGAGCCTGATCACGCTCGGTTACGTGATTCGGATGGCTTTCAGCCGCCATTCGGGGGAGATATGCGGTTGGGAGCTTCGCGGTGCGGGATCGCGGATTTACGCGGTGGCGAGAACGACGCTCGCCGAGGGGATTCGCTCGAAATTCGTCTCGGGCTTCGCGCTGATCATCCTGGTCGCGGTACCGTTGTTTTGGCTGACAGCGGATGGGGACGGCACGATCAAAGGCAAGGTCCAGATGTTCATCAACTATTCGATGGGTTTTGCCGGTTTCATGCTATCGCTCGCGACAATCTTTTTTTCCTGCATGTCGCTGTCCAACGAGATTCTCAGCCGCCAGATTTATGCAATCGCCACGAAGCCCATCCCGCGATGGCAACTCCTTGCCGGCAAGTGGGTGGGGATTATGTCGTTTAACGTGGTGACTGTATTGTTCGTTTCGCTGGCCACGTACTTCGGCGTGCAGGGATCGATCGCGCAGTTTCGCACTCATCTTGCCCACGAGCTGGAGACGTATTGCAGCTTGACTCCGGATCAGGCTCAAGGCGCCGTGAAGGCATTGGATGACGTCAAAGGGATTGGGAAGAAGGGGGCTGAAAGCCCGGTCGTGTCCGTGATGGCCGAAGCGTTGGGCAAGACGGACGGGCAGATCACGGAGATGCTGCTATATCTCCCGGAAGCCACGCGCATGGACTTGAGGCGTTTCGACGAGCTTCGCCGGCAGGTGCTGGTTTCGCGGGCTTCCGTGAAGACGGAACTGCCGGACATGCGCGAAGACGTGATGGAATGGCACGGAAAGCTGAAAGCACAAGATCGACTCCCGACGAACTTGACCGATCGCCAGGTTCGTGAGCAACTCGAATCGGAGTTGCTGGCCTGGTACTGTACGGTTCCGCCGATGCGTGGGAAGTCATGGATGCTGGCAGGGCCGCCGCCTCAAGAGGGCGACGACTTCATCATGAGCGTTCGGTTCAAGTTCCATGTGCCTGCGCAATTGCCCGCGGGGGTTTTCCTGGGAAAGACACTTGAGAAAGACGCGTTGCTCTGCCGTTGGGTGGTCGGAGATGATCGAACGACGGATTTCTATACGGTTGTGGACACGTTTCCCGTGGACTCATTCAATGAGTTCGAGATTCCGGTGCAATGTGTGGGTGAGGATGGGAAGATCCTGCTGAGCTTCGAGAATCTGGACCCTCGAAGTGGCGCGGCGGTTTTCGATTTGCCTGACGCGTTGGAGGTGCTTTATCGCGTCGGTTCGTTCCGGTTTAGTCTCTTTCATGCGGCGTTGGCGATGCTGATTCCGATCACGTGCCTGACTTCGCTGGGTGTGTGCGCCTCGACCTTCCTGAGTTATCCGGTGGGTTCGCTGATCCTCGTCACGACGTTTATCCTGTCGATTTCGATGGGCTTTGTGGCCGAGTCGTTCGCGGCAACCTCGGAATACGCGCCGCCGGACGCCGGGCTTTACTTCCAGGTTCGCCGGACAGCCATTGACATTGTGTCATGGTCTCTCTACCTGGGCGATGTGGAGCCTGTGCGGAAGATCATCGAAGGGCGCGTGGTGGGATGGCCGCTGTTGTGGGAAAACTGCTGGAAACAAGTGATTCTCAAGAGCGGCGCCGTGATGTTGATCGGTGTTTTGGTGCTAAGACGCCGTGAGTTGGCGGCGATCATTGTGTAGCGTTCAACGTTCGTGCCGGGCGTGGATTGTCGCGTCGGACCTCAGCCGCCGACATTGTTCTTGATTTAGGCAAAGAGTTCATGCGTCCTTCGGTTCTCAAATGGGTTTGGGCGTTGCTCGCGATCGCGATGTTCTATGGCGCCTCGCGGTGGGTGGAGCCGCTGTATGTTCAGCGGGAACAGTACAAACTCGTTTCACCACCGCTGCCTGACACGTTGCCGCCGTCCGTGCTGCTGAACCCGCTGGCCGCGGTGGGACGCGCGCCGCTGGTTGACTACCTCTGGATGCGGGCAACGAAGCTCAAGGATCAGAAGCGGTATTTCGATGCCTACCAATTGTCGCAAATGATTTGCGAGTTGCAGCCCAGGTTCGCGCCGGTGTGGGCCTTTCAGGCGTGGAACATGTCCTACAACATCTCGGTGACCCTGCGGACGCCGGAGGAGCGTTGGCGCTGGGTTCGCAACGGATACGAGTTGCTGCGCGACAGGGGAATCCCGAACAACCCTGACAACACCCAACTCTATCGCGAGTTGGCGTGGATTCTGTACCACAAGGTCGGGGATTACATGGACGAATGGCACTACTATTACAAGTTGCAATTCGCCCTTCAGATGGAAGATATTCTCGGTGAGCCGCCGGAGGGTTTTGTGCGGCCGGGGCGTGTGCGAGGCGATTTCTATCGCGATTACGATTTCCAGATGCATGCCGCGGCGCCGGCGCGTTTTGAATCGCTGCTGGAAATGCCGGATATCAACGCGCTGACCGAGGAGTTGAAAGCGTTAGAGACTCCGATGGATGAGCCGGCGCCAGAGTGGGATGATTCGGCCGCTGAAGCGAACAAGCTCTTTCTTTTGCTGAAGGAAGAGGGTGAGCCGGCATCGGTGACGCATCTACGCGAGAAGATCGCGGAGCTACAACGGCTTTCGGAACGGGGGCTGCTCGATACTTCGCCCGTGGTCCGATTCGTCGAGGCGCTTCGAGAGTTCGGTTTTGATCCGGCGCAGGACGGCGTGTATCTCGGTCTACTCGCGAGCCTGAAACGAGGCAACGTGCAGATTGCGACTGCCGAGCCCGGGGAGGAGGCGAATCGCGTCGAAGACCTGAAACGGCTGATGGATGATCCGGGCACGCGATACGCCCGAACGGAGATCGAGTGCTACTGGCGAGCGCAGCGTCTGCGAAACGAGGTCAAGCTGGATCCGGAGCGAATCATCAAGTTGCAGAAAGCCTACGGCGTGTCATTCGACTTTCGGCTGCCGGACTCACACGCCCTGTACTGGTCCTCCTTGGGAATGGAAAAGGGACTTGATTCGCGCGAGTACATCGACGTTCACAAGCTGAACACGAACCGGATCGAGTTCTATTGTCTGCAAAAAATGTTCCATCGCGGCCGGATGGCCATGAGCCGCAGCTCGCACCTTGGCGAGCCGCCGCTCTACTCGCCGGACCTGCGGATGATCCCCATTTTGTTTGAGGCGTTCATCCGAGACTCGAAAAAGTATCTTGTATCGGAAACCCAAGGAAACCTCGTCTCGACGAATTTCGAGTCCGGGTTCGAGGGATTCACACGTGGTGCGATCCTGCGTTTTTACGAAGCGGGGCGAGAGGACCTGGCGACGGCACTTTTCGCCTTTATGCGGGACAACTTCCCCGACCCCATGTACGAAAAGGGGCTCAACGGCTTTATCGCCGAGCAGTTCTTGATCGACAGAGAGAAGGGGGATATACGAACGGTGATGGCCCGCCTCGGTCTGTTGATCTCCGAAGGGCTTCGGATGTACGCCTACGATGAAGATCAACAGGCTGTTCGTCGACTGAAGCGAGCGAAGCAGGTGTACGACACCTACCAGCGGGACGCCGTATCGGAACGCATGCATATCCCCCGAACGTTTGAGGAAGTCGTCCAGCAAACCGTGAACGAGATAGATTGGCGTAGAACCCCTCGGGGATCGTACGAGTATGTCTGCGCGAAATTGGGTATCGTTCCGTTGAAGGAAAAGACGGAGGAAGGCAGCGACCAAGAGGCGGAGAGTCGATAGCGATCACGTGCGGCCCGGCCAAGGCGGGGGTCTCTTGGAGTCATGAACCGTGTCACAAACACCCGCCCCATTCTGCATGATCACCTGCGGGGCGCGGCCGAATTTCATGAAGGCCGCGGCGCTCGTGCGTGCGTTTTCCGCGACAGGTCGAATTCGCCACACGCTGATCCACACCGGGCAACATTATGACGCGAACATGTCCACGGGTTTCTTTCGCGACCTGAATCTGCCGAAGCCGGAACACAATCTCGGTGTCGGTTCGGGGAGCCATGCCTTCCAGACCGCCGAGATTATGGCACGCTTCGAACCCGTTCTTCTGGAAAATCGACCGGATTGGCTCTTCGTCGTCGGCGACGTGAATTCGACGATCGCCTGCGCGCTGGTCGCCTCTAAGCTAGGCGTAAAGATCGCGCATGTCGAGGCGGGGCTTCGTAGTTTCGATCGTTCGATGCCTGAAGAGATCAATCGTGTTTTGACCGACCGGCTGAGCGATCTGTTATTCGTGACGGAGCCGGCGGGAATGACGAATCTGCGGCGCGAGGGTATCTCGCCGGAGAAGTGTCATCTTGTCGGTGACACAATGGCTGACACTCTTCTGGAATACCTGCCCAGAGCTCACCAATCAGACATCCACGCGCGGCTGTCGGTGGAGGCGGGGGGGTACGCGTTGTTGACACTGCACCGGCCCGGAAACGTGGACGACGCGGAGAAGCTGGGCGATATCCTTGATGGCCTGGCTGCCATTGCCGAGGCGATGCCGATCGTGTTTCCCGCCCACCCTCGAACAGTAAGCCGCCTTGAAGCCTTTGGACTTCGGGCGCGGGCCGACTCGATTGGGGGTCTGAGAATTGTCGAACCGCTCGGATACCTGGATTTCCTCAAACTGATTGCCGACGCGAGGTTAGTCGTTTCGGATTCC